>DATDGH010000050.1:0-6984 GCA_036522215.1 Candidatus Angelobacter sp.
AATACCGTGCTCCAGCAGCACTGCCTTGCGAATCGCCGGCACGAGTTTTTCTGCCGACTCTTCCAAACGGCGTTCAACCTCATTGATCACAACCAGGGCTTCCTGGCCGTTCACCTCCACGGCGAAAGCTGCGCCCGATCCCGGCCGCAGGCCGGGATTGCATTGCTGCACGGTCAACTCTATGTCCTGAGGATAGAGGTTGCGGCCATGGAGAATGATCAGGTCCTTTAAACGGCCGGTGATGAACAGTTCCTGGCCGGCGAAGAACCCGAGGTCCCCAGTGCGAAGAAAACGAGTTTCGTTGCTGGACAGGAGTTGCCCATGAAAGGTGGCATCCGTTTCTTCCGCCCGGTTCCAATATCCCTGAGACACGCTGGGGCTGTTCACCCAAATTTCTCCAACCCTTCCTTCTGCGCACTCCGCTGACGTATCAGGATCCACGATTCTGATCTGCTGGCCGGGAAGTTCAATACCGCATCCGACAAGGACTCGGGCCACTTCTTCAGCGGACGCTTCTCGAGCTCTGTTGCGTTCCAGCGCTTGGGCGGAGACGCGCATGAATTTGGGCGCGCGGGCAGGCCCGCCTCCTGTGACCATCAACGTTGATTCAGCCAGTCCATACGATGGATGAAATGCTTCAGCGCGAAATCCGCACTCAGCGAACGCCGAGATGAATCGCTCCATGCTTTCCGGCCTCACCGGTTCGGCGCCGTTCACGGCCACGCCCCAAGTTGATAAATCCAGTTCCGCTTTTTCGGCGGCTAAGATTTTTCGCGCGCAGAGCTCATAGGCAAAATTAGGAGCGCTGCTGCTGTGTGCGCGATATTTTGAGATGGCCTGCAGCCATCGCAATGGCTTCTCAAGAAATGCCGTTGGACTCATCAGGACGCAGGGGGCTCCCAGATAGAGCGGCTGGAGCACAGTCCCGATGAGGCCCATATCATGGAAGAGAGGCAGCCAGGTAACCACGGTCGAGTTTTCGCTGGTTCTGCAAACAGTCTGAATCACCTTCATGTTATGCAGCAGGTTGCCGTGCGAAACCATGACGCCTTTGGGTGAAGACGTAGAACCGGAGGTGTACTGCAAGAAAGCAATAGTTGCTTCACCCAGGGCAGGCTCATGCCACTGGTTAGCGAGGGACAGATCGACCAACTCCGGGCTTATCCAGCGGAAGGCTGAAACAAGTGGTTCGTTTCCAGCCTGTGGCAGCTTCGTGATCATCTCCGACGGAGCAAAGGCCACGCAGGGTTGTGCATCAGAGGCAATGGCCCGAAACCAGGATTCCCCTCGTCGCGAAGGACCAGAACTAAAAGGAAACGCCGGGACAGCAATAACACCGGCATACAGGCATCCCAGGAACGAAGCAATAAATTCCAGCCCTGACGGAAGCAGCAGGAGGGCCCGTTGTCCTGGCTTCGCTTCCTTCTGCAAGAGGGAGGCGATTGCGCGCGCCCGGCGATCCAAGTCGGCAAAGTTGACACTCGCCTTTTCCGTTTCGCCGTTGTTCAAGAATGTAATCGCCATCTTTGAAGGGCGATTTTCGGCATGGTGGCGCAGAACATCTATGAATGTGGTCCAAGAACCAACTTGAGCTACCGGGGAATCAAGAGTATGGGATTTCAAGGAGTCCTCCCGAAAATGAAGGTCAGTAGTGCTTCTCAAATAACGAAGAGGTTTTTAGGAATTACACGAACCGTGAATCTGCACAGTTCAACTGGAGAGACCTCAATTTGCCAGATCCCAGGCCACGATGCGAAATTCGCTAGTGTAGACGCGTCCATCAGCGTCCGGCAGCCACACCTGTTCCGGAGTGGGAAGCATTTCGGTGAGCGTAACTCTTCCATTCGCGCTGTCGATGGACAACATTCTCCGCATCATCTTGATGAAGATTTCGACATAGACAGGGCTGTCGAAATCCAGATAAAAAGGTTTTACTTCAACGCGGACACGGACAAACACAAGCCGAGGCAAATTGTTGCGGTGCATCCAGCGTCTCACTGCGAGAAAACGCTCGTGTTCGGTTTCCGGATGAACGAAATCGAGCTCACTTACAGGGAAAGACCATGATTCGCGAGCCACAACCAGGTTGTCGATGGTAATGCGGGGCATGTGCGGCCGGGGTCGAACGATCTTGACCATTTCAATAGCCGCATGTGAAAGAAGTTCTGAGACAAATTCGATCACATCAAATTTCAGCCTTCCGTCCCAGCTTCTTACGCTCAGGCTCTCTCCGGAGTGCTCCACTGCAAACCCCGCAGCCGGGACCACGCGGGACCTTGGGGCATTAGCAACGGGCGCGCTGGATACTTCGAGATAGTAATCTTGCGGGGATGTCAGGGCCGGAGAAGTACGGTTTGTAATGCGGGGCCAGTGCCGGGGCGGAACAGGCACTACGCGGGGTTGGGGAAGATCGGTTTGGAAAGCCTCGAATAGTTCTTCAGGCTTGTCATGCTGAGAAACAAAAAAGGAGAAGCGCAGTGTATTTTCGGCCATGTGTACTTCACCAAGCACGAACATGTAATCACCACGACGAATTGCTTCAACGTTGGGAGCGGCAATCATTACATCGGGACTCTGGTACCTTGCAAACTGCCAGCCAGCGCTGGGGACAGCAAAGAGATTCTTTACCATAGGTTTCAAAATGGCACTGGCATATTCCATCCGGTGCTTGTCCCAGTCGACCCGCAGAATGGCTTCCCAGCGGTTCTGGAATTCAGGTACTACCTCATTGAACAGCTTCTGCGCCGGATCGAAGATCAGTGCCTCGATCCTCGCCCAGAACTGCAACAGGTCCACCTTGGGGCTGTTATTTTGCTGCGCGAGTTCTTCATATATCTCGCGGAACCTGTTGCGATAGGCGGCCGCCGCCTGATAGGTGAACCAGCGTGCGCTGTTAAGCAGCAGTGACAGCGGTGCGCCCAGAGATGCAACCAACTCCGGCCCAATCTCCACCTGCACATCCCTTCGGCAGTCCTGATAGACCAACGTACGGGAAGCATACATAGCTCCGGCGGATCTCGTGGCTGAGCGGTTGGTCAGGCGCGTGAAGGTGTCGTCCAACTCCGAAAGCGTGTTCTCCAGTTGCTTGGGGTCGCCGGCCGCGCGACAGATCTTTTCCCTGACATTCTCAAGTTGCAGTAGCTCCTCCAGCAATGGCCGGCGCAACTCTTCTCTTTCAATTTTCTCCAGCAGTTCCTGTAATTTCTGCTCTGGGTGGAGACAAAAAGGAAGTTCCAGAGCCCAGGAGATAATTCCGCGCGCGGCATAGGCCTGCAGGATGCCATACACCTGCCCTTCGGTGCGCAGGCCGTACCCAGGCATGGCAATTATCGTCTGGGCAATCTCCCTGGCGGTAGACTCTCCATTGCAACGTTCGAGAATAGCGGCGTGAACCGCTGATAAATGGGAGGCTGGCCCTGAGCAGTAAAGCACGCCTGTTTCCAGGCGGAAGAAGGGCAGCAGGCGAGGCGCGAACCAGGGCCGCAGCGATTTGATAGCAGAGATTTTTTCGGCCAGGGCTTCAATGCACCAGTTTTCAAAGTAGAGGGAAGATCTTGATAGCAGAGCAGGGCCGGGACGAACTGACAGAGGATCTTTACCATCCACCAGTTTTGCCCAGCCTACCGGGCCGAAGAAGCCAATCGTGTCGTTCTTCAAGCAGTACCGCTGAAGATAACGGGCGACGAGTTCCTCTCTCCGCCTGTCCTCGTGATTTGCCGCATCCTTCCGGGCTGCAAACGCTGCCATAACACGGGGCAGCGCAGCGCGATTCTGGAGAAGAATGGCCTGGCGGAATTCAGAATTAGCAGCGATTCTTCTGATCTTTGTTGATAGTTCCCGCCTCTGAATTTGGAATTGGCTGGTGAACTGTACTTTTGCTTCTTCTTGCTGGGCAAAGAGTATGGCGAGTTCCTGCGTGATTCTATCGGCTGCAGTCCCGGTTGTTCCCGGAACTTTTCCCTTGTTCAGCTGTTTACGAGCACGCTGCAGAGATTTTCTGTGTGCCTGGTCAGTGGTGTTATCAAGCAGAAGCCGAAGTGCAGCAATGTCTTCGTCGATTTTGTCAGCGACGGACTGCTCCAATGAAAACAGGTGATTTATGGCCGTTACGATGGCAGGAGTGGCCAGTTGTAGCGGTAGATCGAAAGGAAATCCGGCGCTACGCAGGCAGATCCATCGCCAGAATGCCCATTGTTCACCCGGTATTTTGACCAGGTGCGGCGGCAGCGAACCAGTCGCTGAAACCACCGCTGCCTCTTGTGTGACAGCAGAGTTCATGAAGGAAGCCATTGCCTGTGGAGAGTTCATGGGTTTTCGCTATTGCAGATTAGAAATGAACGAACCAATAGAGGCCATTAGCAGCGAGACGAGCAACAGGGCATAACCTCATTCAGTCGCGCCGAAAGGTACACCCTCATACATGCAATACTGGACACATAACCGGAAGCTTCGTCATCCGATGTTTTATTCATAGCGCAGCGCCACCAGCGGGTTGACACGCGTGGCGCGCAGCGCAGGAATGTAGCTGGCCAGCAGGCCAACCGAAGCCAGAGCCACACAAGCAATCAGATAACTCAATGGATCGCGGGACGGCACTTCATAAAGAAGAGCTGCGACAAAACGCGCCAACCCCAGGGCGCCAACTATTCCTATACTCACCCCCGCGAGGACCAGCTTGATGCCACGTGCCATTACCAGCCATAGTACGTCTTTACGGGTGGCGCCCAACGCCTGGCGAACGCCAATCTCGTGTAAGCGCTGCGCTACCGTGTAGGCTACGACGCCGTACAAGCCCACAGCAGTGAGAAACAGAGCGATTCCGGCAAAAATAGTCAACAGGACTGTCTGAAAACGGGCGAGACCCAGGTCCAAGGCCAGGCAATCCTCCATACTGCGCGCGTCATACAAAGCGATCTCCGGATCCATTCCAGAGAGGACTTTGCGTACCTCAGAAAAAACATTGCCGGAATCAATGGGGGTCCTGATCACCAGCGTTGGCGGTCCTGATGATGGCATGAGCTGGGGCAAGGGAAGATAATAGGAAGGTGTGGGCGCGGCCCGAAGATTGCTTCTCCGTATATCACCAACTACACCGACTATCTCTCGTGTTCTGTAGTTCTCGCGTCCAGCCTCAACTACCTCGACTGTAATGCGTTTGCCGATAGGATTTTCCTCAGGGAAGTACCTCCTGGCGAACTCCTGGGTGATGATCATGACCGGGAGTGAGTCGCGCCGGTCGCGCTGGTCGAAGGTCCTGCCGTTAATGAGGGGAATCTGCATCGTTTCGAAATATCCAGGAGCAACCAGATAGAACCCGGCAGTGGGTTGGTTTTGTTTGGGTGCAGGGCGGTCCACCAGGTCGAAAGTGGAAGCGTGCACATCGTTAAACAGCGGAAGTGGACGTGTGGCGGCCGCCGAAACCACGCCCGGCAATACCCGCAAGCGGTTGAAAAGCTCTCCAATAAAGCGGTCTGCCTGGTCGTGAGTGTACCGGGTTTCAGACAGATTAAAGCTGGCGGTCAAAAGGTTGGTGGGATTGAATCCCAAGTTCGCATGGGAGAGGCGCTGGAAGCTACGTACCAGAAGACCTGCAACGATCACCAGCATGACCCCTAGCGCGGTTTCAGCAACCACCAGGGTGGAACGAAGCCGGTTCTGGCCAGGCCCAGCAGTACTGGTTCTGCCGCCCTCACGCATGGTGTCCGTCAAATCGGGTTTGGAGACATGCAGCGCGGGCACTAGACCAAAAAGGACGCCGGTCAGGATAGCGATACCAGTTGTAAAAAGCAGGACACGCAGGTCTATCCCAATCTCTTCAGCACGGGGCAAATTGCTGGGATAAAGGTGGAGGACTCCGGAGAGGGCCGCATATGCCACACCAATTCCCGCCGCTGCACCGACCAGCGCGAGCACGAGAGATTCGGTGACAAGCTGGCGGATAATCCGAGAACGGCTCGCTCCTATCGCGAGGCGCAATGCGATCTCACGCGTCCGTCCGGTGCTGCGAGCCAACAGCAGATTGGCCACATTGGCGCAGGCAATCAAAAGCACCAGGCTGACGGCTGCGAACAAAATCATCAAGGGAGTACCCGTATCACCCACGATGAATTCGAGCTCCGGCCGGACAGCAATACCCATAGAGCTGTTGGTATCCGGATATTCCACCGCCAAAGCGCGTGCAATCGACGCCATTTCAGCATTTGCCTTTTCCTGTGTAACCCCAGGCCGCAGTCGGGCAATTGCGCCCAGATGATGGTAGTCGCGCCGCACTGCCGGTGGGTACTTCTTTAGCTGTTCAAGGTAGTGGGCGAATGTGAACCACAAATCAATGGGTTTAGCACGTACAGGGAATTGGAAGCCCGGAGGCATCACCCCGACAATGGAAACAGCCGCGCCATTCAGGTTGACTGTTTTTCCAAGAACATCACGGTCGGCGTTGAAATGAGAGCGCCAGAAACGATCACTCAGAACAGCCACATAGGGTCCGGCTTGATCTTCATTGTCGGTGAAACTGCGTCCCAGAGAGGGACTCACCCCCAGCAGGCCGAACAGGCTCGCGGATACAGTTTCAACCTGCACACGCGTAGCCTGCGGACCTTCAGTCATGGTAAGGCTGCTGCTGTCGAACGCAGCGACGCCCTCAAGGTTGCGGCTGCGCGCGCGCACATCTTCGAAATCAGGATATGAGAAGCTTCCTTGGGAGGGGGCAGAGGCCCCATACCTGGGATCAGACTCGCTCACGTCCACCAATTGCTGCGGATCATGAAATGGCAGTGGCCGCAGTAATACTGCATTCACTACGCTGAACATCGCAGTATTCGCCCCAATCCCGACCGCCAGAGTAATGATGGCAACGGCGGTGAAACCTCCAGCATGGAGCAAGCTACGGATGGCATAGCGAACTTCTCGTACGAAGGTTTCCACGTTTCCTCCTAGGTACCAGTTAGGTACCAGTAACGTGTGGATTATAGCTCTTAATGAGCC
>DATDGH010000051.1:0-5333 GCA_036522215.1 Candidatus Angelobacter sp.
TCAGCGTCGTTCGGCACGGCTGCTATCACTTCGTAAAGCTGCCACTTGCGCGTGAGCGGCGGTTTGTCTGCCATCGCATCGAAAGATTTGGGCGCCAGGACATCTGCGGTTCCGATTGTCAAAAGCAGATGCGCGCTGCTCAGCGTGCCGCGAAGCTCTCCTCGCACCCAGCCGCGCAAGCGTATGTGTTTGCCACGAAAGCTGGTTGCATCGATGCTTTGGGAAACTCCTCCCGAACTCTCACCGTAGTGGCGCGTCAAATCTCTGCTGATTTCCAGACAACGGCGGCCGCCGTGAGGATTGCCTGCCGTCAATCTCACGTGATAATCAAATTGCGCTGACTCGGGCCGCCATAGCCAGCCTTCCGGAGCGCCGCCAGAAGTTCCCGATTCAAAATCGAGATTAGAAGGCGCAGCCAGCACGGGTGTCGGATACCCAGCTATGACTGCATGGGCCGCGGAAGTGTTGTCGACAAACAGGAGAGCGTCATATCCTTGGGTGATTACTTCCGGAACAATGAATTGCAGGGGTGTGGGCGGGGTGTAAATTGCCCCGATCATTCGCGCCAAGTGGGAGCGTTGAAACCACGCATGGACAGGACCGTCAGCAGGAAGCGTCCGCAGGTCCAATGCTGCCAACGGCATTCCAGCAGCGCTCAGCGTAGCATCCAGCCCCCCGGGCGGGGTCGGCCCCACGCTGAATGGATGCCGTCCTCCACCTGTTTCGGGTGGATATTCCACGGCCTGAAAGGACCCTTGATTGAAAGCAAACCCAAAAACCACCATCTGTTGCCCAAAGGACTTGAATAGATACGATCCCATGCTGGTGGAGCCTGGTCCTTTGGCGACGTGACCGTTGTGCGCCCAAATCACCATTTTTGATCCAGGAGCTTCGTGGTCCAGAATCCAACCAATATTCTCGGCCATCGACTTATCGCGAACGGCAGGGTCTCCGATATCCTCTAAGTTCTGTTGCAGAATTCGTACAAACTGCCGGGCCTGCGCCCATTCCTCCTGGGAGGAACGCCGGACATCAACTTCTTTCTGCTGATCAAGATTGTGCAGTATCTCCTTGACTCCTGCTGCCAGAGCGTCTTGTTTAGACCTGGGATAGTCGCGCACTAAGTGAAGCGGATCGTAAAGCGCAATGAGCGTGCTTTCCGCTTTCTGTGCCTGCTGGGGGTTGACTTTGCGCAGGAATGCCAATGTAACTTTTGCCGCTCGTGCAGTGACCTGCATGTCGAAGCCGTAAAACTTAACCTTCCTGGTGTGCCGAGGATCAGCATTGTACTGCCGCATCCACTCGATCATGCGCAGCACTTCTTCTGTATTCCAAGTCCAGAAATAGAGTCCGGCCAGGGCCTTAGCAGGATCGCCTTTCCCGGTCAGTACATACTCATTCACGTCAAAGCCTTCAGGCATGGTGGCTTCGATGCCGAAGATATTGAAGTCCATTTCGTTAACCAGGAATTCGAGCATGCGATGCTTCAATTGAAAGAATTCCCGAGTGCCGTGGGTAGCTTCGCCTAGAGCAACCAAACGGGCGTCGTCGACGACTTTTTTAAGAGGCTGCAGATCGTCGAATCCGTGACCGGCCTCGGGTGTCTTGATGGCGATCGCGTGTTCCCGTATCCAATCGACGACAAAGGCGGGGGCCGGACTCTCGCGGTCCAGTTCCACGCTCGTTTTTTCGTGCACAGCTTTGGGCGCATCCCAGACCGGCTTGCCGTCCACGAGCAACTGCAGATCGTCAGCCCAAACCCGCCCTGTGCCCACTAAGAGCACGCCAAAGAAGAGTTGCCTTCCTTCGGCCTGGACCGGGAGTGTGACCGAATACTCTGTCCAGTCGGAGGTACCCTTGAGTTGACGGCTCTGCATGTTATCGAAAGCGACGGTAGAGCCTTCATTGTCTTCGCGCATCCAAAATCCCGCGAAGCCGGTAACATCTTCCAGGCGGAGGAAACCGCGAAGCTCCACGGTCTTGCCGGCGAAACTCATGGCGATGGCCCGGTGGATGTTCGAGAATCTGCCCGGGCTGTCTGCTTTGCGCTCCAGGCGCGCCGCCCATTGACCTCCATGCACGATTCTGCCATCGGTGGACACGGTCTCTTCCGGGCTGCTCGTCCATCCCGCTGGCGTGCCCACTGCCTGCTGGTCTTCAAAGTTCAGGACCTGTGGCAACGTTGAAATCTCGGTCAGCTTGGCTGTACTTACATTCTGGGCCGACAGGGATAAAGCCAGGGCCCCGCTGGCAACTGCGATAAGGAATGTTCTCATCCGGAATCTCCCTTTTGGCCTCAAAATGGAGTCAGTGTATGCCCCTTCGCCTTGCCCGGCAATAGCGTGGAAGCGGCGATCAGTGTCTGGGTCGAACCGCGTCAGCGATTTTCTCCGGTACAAAGAGATAGATCAGGGAAGAGTACCTGTCCGCACGCGGTTCGCCCGGCTGTTTTCTTGAGCATCGGCGGAGCGGTGACCTTTCTGTGGTTCAGCTGCTTTATCAATAATGAGCTTACATGAATGAGGTCATCTTCGCAGTCGAGGGCGCTCACATGGTGCAAAACCCAGAGGGTCTAGGCCCTACTTCGGTTTTGAGAAGATTGAATCCAGATTGAATGTAACACCGATCGAGCCTCGAACGTCGTTCTCCTTTATGAGCTCTGTTCGGTTGCGTAGGTAAATGAGAAAGGGACGTTGACACCAGACCCTTTGCTCACGGGTATAGTGAACTTGCCTTGGAACAAACCGATGTTGCCAGTCCGGCTCTCGGCCACGCCATTTACAAGAAGCGGTTGGCCCAGCGGTTGGTTGATAAGGTCCATGTAGAGACCGGAAAAGGTCAATGTAGGCTTACCAATGCTTAATATTTGAGGAAGCGGAATATCGACCTGCCCTGTTGCTTCTACATCGCGCACGCTACCACCCTTTGCTCCGGGAGGTAGAGAATTGAAGATCGTCGCGACTCCGTTCAAAGACAATTGGCTCCCCGCGATAAGATAAGTATTGAAAATAAGGTTAAAAGTCGACAAGTTCGGAAGGGGTGACGCCACGGACATTGTGGTGGTTGAAGTCGATCCAGGTATCTGGTTTGTCGACTGGCGAACATAGGTATATTCAAAGCTTACGGTTGGGGTCTGCATGATCTCGTTATATGTTTTGACTTTTTCTTTTCCAGCCTGAATAAGGCTGGATAGTGTACTCTGTGCTGCAGACATGACTTGAGGTGCAGTCTTAACCTTTTCTGCCAGGTCATCGCCAAGTGTCTTAAGCATCGCCCTTATTTGATCGTCGCTAGCGGAGGGGCTCAGGCTATTAAACTGCGCTGTCGCCAAGGCCTCCCACTGACTGGCCGGGGTCTGTAACGGAACGCTAACGGTCGCCGTACCGCTACAAGTGGCTGTGCCATTGCCGAACACTGCGGTCGTCGGCACTGCTGAACTAGCCCCCGCCTGTTTTGTGATGGTCAGAGCCGTGCCGGATGCTATTGCATTGTCGCCTGTCAATGCCACCGACGCCTCGGCTCCAGGGACGCCATCGAAGCTGGAAAGAGTACACGTCTGGGCCGCTGTACCGACAATTGTTCCTCCTGACACATATGTAGCGCCCTTTGCACCGAAAGGAGGAGTCATATCTATCAGGGCCCCCTTTGGCGGAGGCAGTTTTTCAAAGAGGTTTAAGAATGTATTTGCTAAGTCGGAAGCTTCTTTCAGATCCTTAATAGTACTCCCCCAGCTTGAGCGCCACCGCTGATCCCTGGGATCTCGATGATTCCATATATCATAATGAATGGAAAATCCGCTGAAGTTGTTCGTCTGAGTTGTTGGTGATGCGGCGGAATTAGAGGGATTGCTTGGATTGAATGTGATTGAGAAGGATGTGGCAGCGATATTGCGCACGAGCGCATTCTGCTCTTGTATTTTGTCAAAGCTCGTGATGTAGTCCTTATATTTTATAGCCGAAATAGCATTTGCGACGTTACCACGAAGTACGATCTGTCCGTTGCTGGTGGATTGCGTCAAGGCACCGGACTCCACTGCCAGTCCAAACAGCCAAGGCACGCTGCCCTTGTTCGTAGTGGAAGTCGAGCTTCCAGCAGACTGGGAAGATGTTACCTGTACGTCGACTCTCTGCTCTTGAAAAGCGTTCATTAGCTCCGTGGCCATCGCCGGCGCCACGAGATACGGGAAGTAAGTCGCCTCGCTAGTTGCGAACTGCCGCTCGCTTCCGGGTGCCTTTTTTCTCATGAGATCAAATTCTTTGACCAACTGATCTAAGACCTGATCCGGAACTGCCTTCGTTGTTGTGGAAGAAGCTGTTGTTGAAGCTGCCTGAGACGTGGAGGTAGATGTCGTGGCCGTAGCCTGAGCCAACGCGGTTGGACTTTGTCCCCACGCGACTGCGAAAACTAAGCCCTGTAGGAGACATAAAGATCGTAAATGCATATAGCACTCTCCGTCGGTCGCAAATCAAACCGCCCTTGCGAAGAAATAAGGAATTTGAATAGGGAATGAACCCTGGCCAAGTACTACAAATGAAGTTCTCGTGCCCCCGGCTGATCCTGAGATCACGACCGTATAAGTTTGAGTTGGGTCGGGGTCTCCAGGAGCGATCGACTCCGAGTAGGTGGCTACATATCGAACGACATTAGCCGGATCGGCAGCCGCCGGCATAGCGAAAGACCGCTTCTCCCCATTGCCTTCTGGGGTAACATTTTGCCACGTGGAATTTTCGGGCGGGTCTGAAAAGCCAACAAGGAAGGGTAGTTTGTCTACGTGAGTCGATACAGTAATAACTTCGCCCGGCGAAGCAGTATAGTGATTGTCGTCAATAGGTGTCATACCAGAATTCCTTTCTTAGATCAGAATAGCCGTGTGCCGCTCATGACCCTTTGCGAAAATTGACCTGCCGCTGCAGGCCCAGACTCCTTCTGCACATCGCCGGAGTCAACTTTCGGGACATGCGAGGCACATCGTCTTCAACGACCTGTTCTAACTCGAATTCAATACTGCCATCTGGGTCCATACTCCCAGCAGCTAACCGTAAGCATGGGTGATCGCCAGAGCATTTCCAGCGGTAGTAAACCGTCTTTGAGCCGCTAGGCCATTCGCTCCATTTGACGTCCGCATGATTCAATTCCTACCCTGCTCATTTGTCCCAGTCGTGTAGTTTCATGATTCCCATCCCTAGGTTAGGCAGCCATCGGATTGAACGGCTCGACGTGATCTCATTGACATTTCTCCTTAATAGCGCGTTGCCAATGATTCGTCTGGCAACAGATCTTCAAAATCGAGCCATGGCAAAGCTCTCTCGCCCCTTCAGTTCTTATACAGCCCC
>DATDGH010000052.1:0-3036 GCA_036522215.1 Candidatus Angelobacter sp.
GATGAGAGTGACTGGCAGCCAGATTCGGGACTCAAGCGGTTTTGCTCCGGCGTTGGGCGTCCTGTAGTTGTAAGCCTACGCAAAGGGGCTGCACCGATTGATTTTCTTACAGAAGCGGCACAACAGGTTCCATGCCGGATGATCCTTCAGCACGAATCAAAAGAACAGAATCTCCACCTGCCGGCCAATATTTACCTCAGCAGCTTTGCGCCCTCTGAATGGCTTTTTCCAAGAGCAGCACTTGTGGTGCATCACGGCGACGCACGCACAACGGCACGTTGTTTAAAGGCAGGTGTACCCGCCGTAATTATCCCCGAAGGCCCTAATCCACCGGCTTGGTCGGAAATGATGCGGGCCAAAGGCTGCGTAAAAAACATCATTCCACTCCCTCATTTAAATCCCACCAGGCTGGCTGCAGCCATCAGAAGTTCTCTGGCTTCGACACAACTCCAGCAGGCAGCCGCAGAGCTCGCAATGCAGATTCGCTCCGAAGCTGGAATACAGACAGCAAGAAAACTGATTGAGGAGTTTGTTGAAGCCCACAAGAACGGCGCGAGCGAACTTGAGCAGAACGCTCCGGCAAACGACAAAATACAAGTCCAAGCATCCGCTTTGCTTTCCGCGCCACGGCTAGAGGAAATGCCGCTTTCCTATGCCCAGCAGCGCTTGTGGTTTGCTGATCGAGTCGAACCCGGAAACACAACCTATAACATGCCTTTCCAGTGGCGATTTGAAGGCGAGATGCATCGTTCGGGATTGCACTATGCGCTCAATGAAATGGTCCGACGGCACGAGATATTGCGCACTACCTTCCCTGTGCGGAACGGCATGCCGACACAGAAGATCGCGGCTGAGCTGGGATTAAAGCTGGGAGAAATTGACCTGCAAGGTTTCCCTCCAGAAGAGCAAGAGGCCCAGGTCAAAAAGATTGCCCAACAGGAAA
This sequence comes from Candidatus Angelobacter sp., assembly GCA_036522215.1. Lineage (GTDB taxonomy): Bacteria > Acidobacteriota > Terriglobia > Terriglobales > Acidobacteriaceae > Angelobacter. The sequence continues at coordinate 944 of DATDGH010000052.1, forward strand.
CGATGTGGCGCTTCGATCTGGAACAAGGCCCGCTTTGGCGCATGACATGGCTGCGCCTAGATGATAACAGCCACGTGCTGCTCGGAAACCTTCACCACATTGTGAGCGATGGCTGGTCGCAGGGCATCATGTTGCGAGAGATCAACAAGTTTTATGAAGCATACCTGCGGAACCAGTCTCCGGCGCTGCCACACCTGCCGCTCCAATATGCAGATTATGCGGTCTGGCAAAGAGAATATTTTTCGGGCGAAATCCTAGAAGAACAACTGTCATACTGGCGCACGCAACTGACTGGGCTGGCGCCATTGGATCTACCTACTGACTATCCGCGCCCCGGGATCAAAAGCCACTGTGGCGGCAGCGCCAGATTCCAGTTCTCTAACAAATTGACTGAGGACCTGAAAGCGTTGGCCCGGCATGAAGGCGCGACGTTATTCATGGTGGTACTAGCCGCTTTGCAGGTGTTGTTAAGCAAGTATTGCGGCCAGGACGACATACCTGTCGGCGCTCCGATTGCAGGACGTACAAGAAACGAACTCGAAAACGTCCTGGGCTGCTTCGTCAACATGCTTACGTTGCGCACAGACTTGAGCGGGGCCCCCACGTTTAGAGAAGTGATCCACCGAGCCCGCCGGACAGCCGTGGAAGCTTACCGCTACCAGGATATTCCCTTTGAAAAGATCGTGCAGGACTTGCACATCGAGCGCGACGTCAGCCGCACACCTCTTTTTGACGTTATGCTGGTAATGCAAAACATGGAGCTTACAAGACCCCGGCTTCACGGCTTGCGTTTCATCGAATGGGTTGATTTGAGTGAATCAGCTCCTTTCGATTTCACCCTGGAGATGCTCGAGACGCAAGGATTCAACTGCCGCTTGTCATATGCGCGCGATCTCTATACCCCGGAAACCGCTTTGCGTTTTCTCGATCATCTGAATCGCGTAATGGAACAGATGGCGGCAACACCTGACCTCAGGACCTTAGATTTCTCTTTGTTGACACAGGAAGAGTTGCATCAGGTTTTGGTGGAATGGAACGGTGCAAGCGTCCCCGAGTTACTCGGTCAATGCGTTCATACAGTGTTTGAGCAACAAGTAGAGAAGACTCCATCAGCAACTGCAGTTGAATATGAAGAATCGGTCTTGACATATGACCAATTGAATAGCCGGGCCAACCAAATGGCACGTTACTTGAGAAGCTTCGGGGTAGGCCCCGAGACGCGGGTAGCCGTGTGCCTGGAGCGCTGCCTGGAATTCATGGTTTCCATATTAGGAGTATTGAAAGCCGGCGCCGCGTATGTGCCTCTTGACCCTGGCTTGCCGAAGGAACGCCTTAACTGGATGCTCAGTGACATTGAGGCTCCGGTGGTTCTCATGCAGACCGAGTTGGCAGCAAGACTACAGCTGCAAGGCCGGATCGTGTGCATAGACGATCCCTCCTTTCAGAAATTGTTGTCGCAGGAACAACATACAAATCTTGTATCTGGGGTTCAATCTGAGAATCCCGTTTACTGCATCTATACTTCAGGTTCCACAGGAAGGCCTAAAGCAGTCGTTGCTACACACGGTGCGCTGGTCAACGTGACGCGATGTCAGCAGAAATTTATCGGTGTTACCCCACAAGACAGGTTCCTGCAGTTTCTTGCTCCTAACTTCGATCCTGCGGTTGCCGAATGGACGACTACTCTGCTGGCTGGAGCTACACTGGTGCTGAGTCCCGACCCTCGGCGAATGCTTGGACCTGACCTGGCGCAAATGCTTGAAGAGAAGCGGATCAGTTGCACGGGATTGCCTCCCTCAGTCCTGACTTCCCTTCCGAACGATGCCGAGCTGCGAGGAATGCGCGTACTATTGACGGGAGGATCACCGAGTCCAAAAGAGGTGGTGCGCCGCTGGAGCAAGGGTCGCAAGATGTTCAATATTTATGGCCCCACTGAAGCTACTATATCCGCAACCATGACCCAGCTTTCGGAATTTGACGGCTCTGCTCCCATCGGACAGCCGCTGGATAACGTTAAAGCATATGTGCTGGACAAAGAGATGAATCCCGTGCCTTCGGGTATGAAAGGTGAGTTATACGTGGGAGGCGCTGGG
>DATDGH010000053.1:0-1865 GCA_036522215.1 Candidatus Angelobacter sp.
TCAGGAAATTGCTGGTGCGCGGAGCCAAAGCTGAAGGCAGGCAATTTGACGACGCAGACCGGAGCGACATAGGATTTTGGCCTCAGTTCCGGAGGACCCAATGAAGCCTCGCTCCAAAATGAAAATCTTTCGCCGCCCGAACCAGTCAACGATTTCATTCCCCCTACCGGCCGTCAGGCTGATTATGATGGCCGTACTGCTATCGGCATCAGCAGTGAGCTTTGGGCAGGCCATACCCGCATCGGGCTTACAGATAGGCTCGCCCAACACCGCAACCGCTGATCCGCCAGTGCCGCGTCCCGAGACCACTCCGTGCGTAGTCCAGCTTTTCAGCAATATTGCGTTTGCAGATTTTTCACCGAAATTGTTCTCCTTCACGCCCCCTGCGGCGTGCCCCGGACCGTGGGCGAAGGTGGTCCTGGAGGCCGATTTTTCCATCCAGGCGGGCCGCCAGTTCGATCGCACAGCGAATATCTGGATCGGCGGCACGAACGTTTACTTCGGCACAACCTCGGAACCTTCAGCCACAGTAGCCCGCTCATGGCACATTGAGCGTGATTTGACAGATTACAATGCGCTCTTTGCCAGTCCGCAGAACGGAAGCGTGGATTTGGGCAACCTGGTAAATTCCACTTTCACCAGCGTCTTGTTTGGCACAGCAGAGCTGCAGTTCTATCCACTGGAGCGGCGGCATGACGTTCCCCGAACAGCCGACCTCGTCCTTCCACTCTCCTCAAGCAGCATCGGCGGTTCGGTATTCCTGAATACCTTCGCTAACCCGCTGTCCCAGACCTTCACCCTGCCGCGTAACGTGGAGCAGGCCTTTCTGGATGTGATTGCGCAAAGCCAGGCCAATGATGAATTCTGGTATACCTGCGTTCCCAACGACGTCGCCGCCGAGCTGCAAAGCTGCGGATCAACCGCGTTCCGGGAGAGCGAGGTGACGATTGATGGCCAGCCCGCGGGCGTTGCCCCGGTCTATCCCTGGATCTATACCGGAGGCATTGATCCGCTGCTGTGGCGGCCGATTCCCGGAGTGCAGGCCTTGAACTTTGTTCCTTATCGAGTGGATCTGACGCCATTTGCCGGATTGCTCAGCAATGGGCAACCGCACCAGGTTTCGCTCAACGTTTTCAATACCAATGTTGGCTTTTCCACCACCGCTACGCTGATGGTGTTTCTTGACCATGGATCCACGCAAGTGACCGGCGAAGTCACGGAGAATACCATCGGATCCGGGCCTACTCCGAACGTTGCAGAGAACCTCACCAATACCAACGGAAACATCACCGGAAGCGTCACCGTCACCTCCTCGCGGTCTTTCCGGCTGGCAGGTTTTGTCCGAACTTCTCACGGGCGCGTGGAAACGCGAATGCAGCAGGACATCCAATTCTCCAATCGCCAGGATTTCAACATCACAAATACGGTTTTTGTGCAGAACATCACTCAACTCACCACCATTTCATCCATTACCAATCGGGGTCGTGGGGGAGAGGAGGACAACGAGGACGCGGCGGTCGTGCAAAAGCTGGAGTGGCCGTTGCAGCTTGATTTTTCCTTTGTGGTGAACCCGGATGGTTCTGGATCTCAAACCACAACCATCCAGCAGGCCTTCAACAAAAGGGAGGTTTCACCCGGAGACGATGGTCACAATTTCAGCGTAGTCTCGAACTCGGTATCGCCTTCCGATACTCTGCTGTTCGATTCGTCCTTCAATATTACTGGACACCAGAACCAGGGAAGTACGCAACGGTATTTCAGCAAAGATTCCGAAGGGGGGTGCTTCAGCCGGACCATCACAGCAGCGAGCGGGCTGCTCACGAACATCACTGACGGAGTAGGGTGTAAGGACCGAGACGACCACG
>DATDGH010000054.1:0-1938 GCA_036522215.1 Candidatus Angelobacter sp.
GGGTGGCGCATAAGAACCGGTTCCGCTGAGCGCCCCGCTGAAATCAATGGCGGAGACGACGGCCTCTTCAAAACTCATGCGATCTTTGGGACCTTCTTCTTTGCGCTTCTGCTGGAGGGAGCCGCGCAGGGTCTGGCCTTCCACACGACCGCTGACTTCCTTGACATTGCCGGAAGCAGCATTGACTTCTTCGGCCGTGCGGTCTGTGCCGGGCTCAGGAGTGCCGCGTTTCCACACCATGTCATTGCGCATGATGACGGCGTCCGTGGCGCAATTCATTTTGGTGGCAGCGGCGGCAGCGATTTTCTTTTTCACGTCTTCGGCCGCGTGCAACGAAGCGTTGCCGTTCATGAAGGTCACGCGACTGGAGTAGGAACCGATATCAATAGGAGTCAAATCGGTGTCTGCAGCGACAACCTTGATGCGGCCCAGACTGATGCCCAGCACCTCGGCCACAATCTGGGCAACCATGGTGTCCGATCCCTGGCCGATCTCTGAAGCGCCGGTATAGATGACGACGCCGCCATCGCGGTCAATCTTGATGTTGACGGTGGAGTGCGGCATGTCCGAGCGGATAATGCTGTTGGCCGCGCCGCTCACGTAGTGGCTGCAGGCCAGTCCCAGGCCGCGCCGTGGACCGAGCTTGCCTTTGCGTTGCATCCACCCGGAACGTTCGACTACTTTTTCAATGCACTCCGGCAGACCGTAGCTCTGCACGCGCAGATTGTTGACGGTGACACATGGCGGCTTGAGCAGATTGCGGCGTCGAATGACGGCTGAATCAATCCCCAGCGTGGCAGCGATCTCATCCAACTGTGATTCAAAAGCAAAGCGTACATTTACAGTCCCATGTCCGCGCATGGCCCCGCAGGCCGGCTTGTTGGTGAGCACGCGATAGCCATCGTAACGAATGTTAGGAATATCGTAGAGCGCGCCCAGCAGAGCACCGGAATAAAGGATGGTAACCACGCCATAGGAGCAGTAAGCGCCGCCATCCTGGACCACGCGGGCGGCCACGGCGGTAATGCGTCCATCCTTTTTGACTCCGGTCTTCAGGTCGATGATGGTGCGCGGGCGCCCACGATGGGCCCAGAAGACCTCTTCCCGTGTGTAGGTGATCTTGACCGGCGCTTTGGCTTTGCGTGCCGCAACAGCCGCAATGATCTCCAGTGGGATCACCTCGCTCTTGCCGCCGAAGCCGCCGCCTACCAGCGGCTTGATGACACGAATCTGCGACATAGGCATGTCCAGCACAATAGAGAGCTTGTGCTGCAGGTAATACGGGACCTGAGTGGAAGACCACACTGTCAGCCGTCCCATTTTGCCCGACTGCGGATCAAACTCGAAGGACGCGAGCGTGGAATGCGGCTCCATGGCCGCGTGTGTTACTTCGTTAGCGAGGTAGCGGTTCTGGGTTACGTAGTCGGCTTCAGCAAAGCCCTGGTCCGGATCGCCGAAAACGTGGTGGTAATCCTTCTCAATATTGCGGGGACGCTGCGGATGGATCCAATCCTTCTCCGCCTTCATAGAGTCTTCAGGATCAAACCAGGCAGGCAGCGGTTCGTACTCCACATCAATCAGGTCGAGGGCCTGCTCCGCAATGGCTTCAGTGGTAGCGACGACGCAGGCAACGTTATCGCCTACATAACGGACCTTGTCCACTGCCAGCGCGGTCTCATCATGGCCAACGGGAAGGATTCCGTATTTGTTAGGCGCATCGGGACCGGTGACGACTGCGACTACACCCTCCAGGGTCTGGGCGCGCGATGTATTAACCTTCCTAAGCAAAGCATGCGGATGGGACGAATGCAGAATCTTTCCGATCAGCATTCCCGGCAGAGAGAGATCGTCAGCGTATTTGCCCTGGCCGGTAGTCTTGCCCGCCGAATCAATCAACGCAACGCGCTTGCCGATAATAGAGTAGGGTTCCATGTGGAT
>DATDGH010000055.1:0-6713 GCA_036522215.1 Candidatus Angelobacter sp.
GGCATTTTGCGGCTGCCGGAGCCAGGAAATTTGCAGTGCTGGTGTCTAAGGAGGTTGGCGATTTTTGCCAATAGATTGATTAATTAAGAGTCATTGTTGCTTGCTGAGAAAGCTCTGACGGCTTCGGAAGTGAATCTAGAGCGCCTGTAGAATTGCTGTAGTCCACAATAGAAAATCTGTGAGCCGTGCTGTTGCACGTCTCGGAGACGGTGCGGTGCACCGTCTGTACGCGCGGATTTCTCTTATTGGGATACACCTTTGCTGGAACAGCATATCCCTATCCACCGCTCGCCTGCCCAGCATATTTTTGAACACGCTCCACATATTTTTACCTCAAAAAGGAGTAGGTGAACTTGACAGTCAATCTGCGCTCTTCGGTGAGGACTGGATTGCCGGCAGCGATGCTGTTGAACTGGCTTCCAACGTTGTAGATCACAAAAAGATCGCTGTCCGGGCGATATGTATACCGCAGACGTAAATTCACACTCACGGGGTGATTCTCCACCGTGTTGACCTGGACGATAGCAGAGGTGGTCAAAAAACGGTTGAATGAATATCCGAAGGCGCCGGCGGCAATATAGACATCGTAGGGTTGGTTTGCAAGACGGAAGCGATCCCAAGTCTCGGACCCAGCGAACGAAATGCGGGCCGTGGGACGATACGTCTGCCCGATCTGGAACTCATTCAGGGTGCCGTTGTAATAGGAGCCAAACCTTTCGAAAAAGGTATACACAAAAGGCTTACTCTGGTCCGATCCCCAGGTAAACTTGTGCCGGTCGAAATGGTAGATTCCTGCCGGTATGAAGACATTCTTGAAAATATTGAATGGAATGTTTAGACGCTGAATGAAATTCTCGAAGAAGTCATCATCGGTGGAGGCGCCGTTATGGAAAAGTGCCCGGAAGGTGGTTTGCCACTGCTGGGTCTGCAGGATCCCATGGGTGTTCGGCTGGTAATTGAAGGACCCTTCAAAATTGTACTCACGGACAGGTCCAGTTTTGGGGCGTGGAGAAAGGTTCACATCAATAAAATTTGTTACCGAGTCCGTCCGGTCAACAAACCCGACTTCGGGGTTGAAGTTCGGCTGCACGGTTTTCCGCTGCGCCACAGCCTGGATCAAGTTGCTGGTGTAGCTCACGGCGAGGTTGGCCGACCAGTCCCGTCCCTGCAATTGTGGGAAAGCGGAGGAGGTCTTGGCGTAATAGGCATCGGCGGCCCACTTCTTCCATAGGACCAGATGCAAGTCGGCTCCGGCTGCCCGATTGAAAGCATCTGTGGCGCTAGAACTTTCTTTATCGATCCCAATAGCTCCAATGTACGACTCGGAGAGAAACCGCCACTTGATCCTGCCTAGGGCATAATTCGCATCCGGACTGACACCGCTTTCACGAGTATGAGCGTCAAGGACTCCCAAATCGAAGGCTCCAAGCGAACCTGTAAGCTTCACTCCGCCGTCGAGCGGTACCTGCTCGCCAGTGTTGGGACCGATGCCGATCTGCCGGCTGAAAAAGAGCTGTGTGCTATTCTGGTCCCCGAACTGGAATATGCCGCTGTTTTCCAGGAAAAACGGCCGCTTCTCGGGCAGGAATATAGGGAACGGAGTAAGGTTTAGTCTCAAGGGGTCCACGTCGGCATCGGCAAAATCGGTATTGACTGTGGCGTTCACAAGGAGCATGCTGGTGATTCCATACTTCAAATCGCCTCCCGCCGTGTGGAGTGCGTCTTTGCCGGTGAGTTCATTGGAACGGTAGCCGACGAGTCCATAGGGCTTGATCACCAGGAGCCGCCCGCCGCCGATGTCTTCGAGGCCGGCGAGCTCTCCGCCCTCGGAGATTCTCAGGAGGCCATAGATGCGGCGGTAAGCCTGCCAAAGATCTTCCTCGTTCTTGCGGCGGATATAGCGGCTGAAATTGATTCCCAGAGTAGCACTCCGGGAGGTCTTGAAGTTCAAAGTCGAAAACGGGATAGCCACGGTCGCGGTCCAACCGTCAGGGGTGATCTTAGCCTCCGAGGTCCAGATGCCATCCCAGTTGGGATCATTCACCACCCCCTCATCCGCAACCAGGGAATCGAACTGGGTTCCAAGCGCATTCACGGTGAACACATAACCGTTTCGATGATCATTGCGCGGTGAGATCATGATGGAAACGTAGTCATCGCCGGTGTAGTCAGCATCGCGGCGCAATTCCCTGGCCACGATTTTTTCCGGGTTGTGGTCATAGCAGTAAATGCCGAAATAGAGGTTGTGGCGATCATAGGCAACTTTGACTACGGTCTTTTCAGTCGCTGGAGCGCCCTCAAAGGGTTCATGCTGTTTGAAATCGGAGATTACAGTTGCTGTATTCCAAGTGGCATCGATATCGCCGGAAAGATGCGGTAGGCTGGCGAGGCGGGCGGGGGTTATGACACGATCAGATTGCCCCTCCAGCCTCATCCCAGCAAGCAGGAACAGGATTGCCCAAAAACATTTCATCGAATACGAATCGCAAGGCCCAACACCTAAGCATCCATTGTCATTTCAGTAGTCGCAACAGACTTCCCCCCAAACTGCAACCGATACAATCTCCAGTACAATCCCTGCTGGGCAAGCAGGGACTTGTGATCGCCACACTCGCGAATCTCACCTTTATGCATCACCAGGATCTTGTCTACTGATTGGATGGTCGACAGCCGATGCGCAATGACAAGAGCAGTCCGGCCTACCATTGTTTTTTGGATAGCGTCACGAATTTGTGATTCTGTCCGACTGTCAATCGAACTAGTGGCTTCATCCAATATTAGAACCGGGCGATCAAAGGCAAGCGCCCGAGCAAAGCCGACCAGTTGCTTTTGCCCAACGGAAAGACTTGCTCCTCGTTCGAGAACCACAGACTGATAACCCTTCTCCAGCCTGGTAACAAAAGGGTCTAAATGAACCTGACGAGCCGCGATTCTCACTTTCGTTTCAGAGATCGAATGATCTCCCAGCCTGATATTGGAGGTTATATCGCCGGAAAAGAGAACTATATCCTGGAGAACGAGGGCGAAATTGGAGCGGAGTTGTACCGGATCTATTTGCCGGATGTCAACACCGTCGAGCAGAATTCGGCCTCGCTGGATTTCATAGAATCTCAACAGAAGGTTGGTGATGGTTGTCTTGCCTGCTCCTGTAAGACCGACCAAGGCAACCTTCTGACCCGACTCTACAGTGAAAGAGACATCCTTCAGTATCCAATCGTCGGCCTGGTAGGCGAACCAGACGTTGCGGAACTCGATGCGACCAGGGGCAGTTGCCGGCGGCGCCGGATTTTCAGTTGGCGTGATTGCGACTGGCTCATCCAACAAACTGAAAATTCGCTCAGAGGAGGCCAAGGCGGATTGTAAGACAGGATACCTGGAGTGAACGTCTGCAACAGGGTCGGAAAAGGATTGCGCCAGTTGGATAAATGCAACCAAAGTTCCCAGGGAGATGATTCCTCGCATTACCTGCCTGCCACCGAACCAGATGACCAGCGCAATTCCGACCGATGCCAGGGTGGCGATGGCAGGATGAAACAGCGCACTACGGAGCAACACAGCCAATCCTGCCCGCAAGCGCGCGTCATTACCCTGCTTGAACCTGCGCACCTCCTCTGCTTCACGATTGAAAATCTGAATCACCTGTATGCCGGTCAAATGCTCTCGCAAAAAAGAATTCATGTTGGCAACGTGCTCCCGAAAAGACCGGGAAACGGGTCTGGCTATGGTTCGAAACCACGCCGCAAAACCTGTCATCACCGCCAGAGTACCGCAAGAAACCAACGCCAGAGACCAGTCGATTCGCAACATACAGCCCAGAATAAAAATGGCTACTGCCACATTGCTGAGAACGGCGACCAGCCCTGAACTAAAGATCTCCGCTAGAGATTCAACATCATCTGTCAGGTAGGTCATTATCCAGCCAACAGGAGTCCGGTCATAGAACTGAATTGGGACTTTCTGCAAATGGCTGAATATCTTTTGCCGCAGGTTATAAATCGCCTTCTGTCCGGCACTCTCCGCTGCAACCATGTGGAGATATTGAGTTGCGGATTGAGCGATATTGCAGAGCAGAAACAATATTGCGATGAAAATAAAGCCTTGACTTCCTGACCCTCCCAGGCCCACCCGGTCCGCGGAGTGCTTCAGCCAGAGCACATAGCCGGCCGGGGGCCTCGAGGGATCGGGTATTAAGAAGAGATCAATCGCTGCTTTCGTCAGGAGCGGGCCTGCTGTTGCAAGAGGAGCATCGACGATGGTCAAAGCCAAGGCTGCAAAAACAGACCATTTGTAAGGGGATAGGTATTTAAGCAGTCTGACAATCAGTCGCCAGTCGTAGACCTTGTCCAGGCCCTCTTCGTTATTATCTTCATCAATCATGGTCTGAACCCAATGGCCAGAGCGGCTTTCATATTTGTTGCCGCATTGAGCAGTTCTCAGCTTGCCGCCAAATCTTCTTCCAATAGTTGCGTCTCATGCATTTCCGCATATATGCCGCCCCGGGCCAGCAGTTCATGGTGCGTTCCGCGCTCAATCATTTTCCCTTCATGCAGCACCAGGATCAGATCAGCATCTCGCAATGTTGAGATTCTGTGGGACGATATGAGGCAAGTTTTCCCCTGCCTGAGGTTGCGCAACCGAGCAAGAATTTTCTCTTCCGTGTATGAATCAACCGACGAAAGAGCATCATCCAGCAATAGGATGGGCGAACGCGGAAGGATGGCGCGGGCAATGCTGATGCGCTGTTTCTGACCACCTGAAAGCGTAGCACCGCGCTCTCCTACGATGGTTTGATAGCCGTTAGGAAATGCAGCAATGTCGGGACTCAGGCCGGCGGTGGTTGCAGCCTGCTCGATCTCAGCCTGGGTAGCTTCCAATTTTCCAAAGGCAATATTGGCTGCAATCGTGTCCCTGAAGAGAAAGGTTTCCTGGGGGACATAACCGATGGCTGAACGCAGCAACTGGAGAGGAATTTCGCGGACTGGATATCCATCGATCAGGACGGCCCCGGAGCATGGCTCGAGAAATCTGGGAATCATGTCCATCAAGGTTGATTTACCGGAACCAACGCTGCCCACTAATCCCACAGTCTGACCGGGATTAATGTGGAAACTGACACCGGCCAGAACAGGACGATCCGTCCCCTTAGGTGTGTAGGTCACATTTCGAAACTCTATGGCGCCGTCAATCCTCTGAATGGCCACTGGGCTGGAAGAGTCCTGGATAGCCGGCGGTAATGACAAAATAGAATCGACTCTGGCCATGGAGACAGATGCCTGCTGGAAAACAACAAGTTCCCATCCCAGCTCATGCATGGGCCAAGCGACATAACTGAGATAAACAATGAATTCCAGGAATTGGCCAGCCGAGAGACTTTTGGAGGAAGCCAAATTGCCGCCATACCAAAGCGCGGCAACAAAGCTAAGTCCAATAAGAAGCTGCATAGCCGGGTAAACCATATTGGCCAACCGATTGCGGCGGAGATTATGGTTTAGATACTGCCGATTGATTTGCCCGAATCCTTCGATTTCCGCGTGCTCCTGTGTGTATGTGCGAACAGTTCTGACTCCCTCAAGCACTTCCTGGGCGTGAGCGCACATCTTTGCGAACGATTCCTGTATCTTTTCAAACCAGCTTCCCATTCTTTCCTGGAAAACCATAGTAGCGATGGTTGCCAGCAGCAATGGAGCAAATGCTAAAGCGGTAAGCCTCCAGGACAGCCTGGCCATGAGCGGCAAAATGATCGAGAGCGCGACAACCGTATTCAGCGAATACACGAAAGCTCCCATGCCTACGCTGACGGCGGTGTTCATATCATTGCTGGCGCGCGCCATCAGCTCCCCCGTCCGATTCTCGCGAAAGAACCCCAGTGGCAATTTCTGAAGCTGCGCATAAAAATCGGTTTTCATGTCGCGCTCCATCGCCATTTCCATTCCCGTGAGCAATCGTTCTTCGCCAAATTCACATCCACCTTGCAGCAAAGCGGCCGCAATGATCATGAGGCTATATCGAAGCAACAGGGAATATGCGATCCCTTGAGTTAAGCCATCCACCGTCTGCTGGAGAACCCACGGCACAACCGCTTTAGACAGGTTGGTAGCAATAAGGAACAGAATCCCGCAAACGAGCATCGCCTTGTAGCGCGCCACATACGTCAGCAATCTGCGGAGCGGTACCATGGACTTTAGCATTTTGGGATCAGTTCAACTTCGGTGACCCTATACTCCCCGTTTGTCCAATGCTGCTTGTATGCCTCATCCCCTTCGCCAAAATCAAACTCGCGCAGCCCCGCGTCTATAGCTTGTTTTATGGCGAAGGCAAAAAGCATGGTTCCCGGCGACCAACGCTCACTCCCCGTCAAGAACCCTGAGCTCCAGGCCAGAAAGCCCTTGGCGGCGACGAGAGCCAGCAGCACAGCTATGATGCGGCCCTCCTGAATTACCGCGAACACGCGCATGCTTCCTTTCCGAAACATCGCTGGCAACACTTCTCCGACAAAAGACTGGGCCAATATCTGCTCAGATAATTCCTTATCACTGTGGCGGCACATCAAGAGATGGAAATATATGTCTGGAAGCTCGACTGGATCGAGATTTTGAGGGTGCAATTCACAGATTGTTAGCCCAGCCGCTTTTGCGTCACGGAAAGCTTTTCTAATATTCCTTCTGAATTTCTGTCCCAGGGAAGCCAAATAATCTTCAAAGCTCGATGGCAAT
>DATDGH010000056.1:0-4398 GCA_036522215.1 Candidatus Angelobacter sp.
GTGCCTTCAGTGCCTCGCGAAATCCAAACAGTGATCGCGGATTTCGAGGATTGCGCTCCAGATCATCGCGGAAGACCCTTTCGGCTTCCGCAGCATTGCCGCTGACCAGCAAGACGCCACCCAGGGATTCGCGCACCGGGAAAAACCAATCAGGCGGCTCATCGTAATTGAGCGAATCCTGCACGGACACTGCTCGGCGCAACATCTGGACGGCTCCAGCGCTGTCATGTTTGGCCATGGCAATCTTCGCCCCCAGAACGTTTTCGCCAATCATCAAAACATCCTTAGTGTGATTGTTGATCGGCATGGCAAAGATCAGGCCGGGAGGAGTGTGCTGTTCTGCGTCCACCACGAGTTTGTATTCGGCTTCCGCTTCGCTGATTTTCCCGGTATCTGCCAAGGCCATTCCCCGGGCAAAATGCCAGAAGACGGTTGTGGTGTTCATGGCCGCGGGCGGTTGCGGAGTTTTCATCACCTGGTCCCATTTTTGAAAACGCATCTCCACCATGATGGGTACGGTCATGAAAGCTTCCAGGGGAGGCACGTCTTTCACCATCGGTGAAACATGGGCTGCGAGCATCTCCGCGGCCTTGTGCGCCTCCGCGTAATCGCCGCGCATGCTGGCGCAGGCGGCGATAAAGTGCAAGTTGTGGCTGTAATACATCATTGGATACAGGCCATGCGCGCCAGTGGCCTGCATGTAATTCCTGTCCGCCGCGCTTGCCAGTTGGTTGGTCGCTACCGCCGATTCGAAGTCGCCGGTGCGAATATAAATGTGCCCCGGCATGTGGACCAGGTGGCCCGCGGCTGGAGCCAGCGCTGCCAGCCGGTTGGCCGCCGCCAGCGCGCGCTCCGGATTGGGAGAAGCCTCCACCGCATGGATGTAGTAATGAATAGCGCCCATGTGGTTGGGATCGCGCCGCAGAACAGACTCCAGCGTGGCTATGATCTCCTCCGTCCCCGCTGCCGGCGAGCCGTCGTGATGCCACAATCCCCAGGGATGCAGGTTCATGGATGCCTCGGCAAACAGGGTTGCCGCATCCAGGTCGTCAGGAAACTGTTTGATCAGGTCGCGCAATGCCTCTCGCGCCTGCTCCGCCGCTTGATGATGATCGGCATCAGGATCCGCGGGGAAACGTTTGCCCAGCGCCGCGATATAAGCGCGCTCGCTCGGAGACGCGTCAGACGATAAATCCTGCGCTTTCTGGATGGCTTCGTGCGCCTGCTTAAAACGGTCAGGGTCGCCGGGATCGTTGTAGTTAGGCCCGACTGCTTCGGCAATGCCCCAATACGCCATGGCAAGTTTGGGATCCAGTTCGGCCGCGCGCCGGAAGGAATGAACCGCCTCTTCATGGTTGAACGCAAAGATCAGGCGCAGCCCTTGATCAAAAAATTTCTGCGCCTCTGCGTTGCTGGTGGAGACTGGATGATGAAGGCTTCCCAGCCCTGTCATCAACGTTACCTGCTTGGGTTTGTCAGACGATCCATGCTGCTGAGCAACTGCAATGCCGCACAGTAAGAGCACGGAAACAAGACGCGCCAGCCGTTTTATCATGTGGATTTCTCCTGCCTGCTAGTTTGGGCAACCCCACTTAGCCGGGATTCTAACACCAGCCGTGACGATTCAATCTGCGAACAGCTCGTCTTCCCATGCTCCGATATCCCGCTGCCCCGATACCGCGATTTCTCCAGGCGGTCGTGAATGGCTGCCACCAGAATCTAGCGTCCAAAAATAGGGTAATGGCTAGCGATACCCATGAACAGCAGCATGGGAAAGGAGAGCACAAAATTTGTGCGCGAGGTCAGCAACGCGATGCGTGAGAGCTGCGCAGCTTCAGAGGGAATGGGTGTGCCCTTCGCCGCGTTTTCGCGCGTCCAGACGATCAGCCGTTTCTGGATTCGCCAGATGATTCCCCACACATTCAACAGCATGAACCAGCCCAGTCCTCCGCCAATGCCAATCGCCAGCAGACGATTGCTCTCCCATCCGTGCGAGTTAAGCGCCAGATAACCCCAGCCGCCGGCAATCACTGCCGCACCCATGACCACGCTGAACAGCGGACCCTTCTTCAGGAATTCAGCCGGCGACATCAACACTCCCATCTCCACCACGAAAACCAGCGTCCAGATGGCGAAGAATGTTCCAATGGCCTTGCCGCCGTTCGTCTCTGCATTGTGTGCGTCCGCGGAGACAATCATCATCCAGTACCAGATTCCAGCGAACACAGTCACCACCGCGGCCCAGCGAAACCACCATAAAGCCCGCGACATCAGCAGAGGCACAATCTTGACCCTGGTGGGGGCGTCCACCTCTTTCAAAAAAGCAGTGTTCACCAGGATGAAGAAGTATAGAAGGCCAACCCAGGTAATCCCGGCGCTGAAGTGGATCCAGCGCAGCACAAGTTGTAGGTGTGGCGTAAATCCCTCAGGAAAAGTAATGTGCGGCAAAGTGACCTCCTGCAATTACGCCAGGAGATTATAAGTTGAGCAATGAGCACTGGCGTTCTTCTTCGGATGACCTGACGAACCGGCGGTTAACACGCCCAGAGCGCGACCACAACCTGGGGCCTTGGAAAATTACCACTAGTGGCGCGCCGTTCCCGCGCCTCCCACGTACATATCCACAACATTCAGCTTCGAATCAAGCACCACATATCCGGCCAGGGGAAACGATTGCCGGTTTGAGGAAATGAGATTGAATCTCCAGTCAACGAATCGGACTCTATAGCCTTCTTCGCCTGGCAGCCGCTCAGCCTCCACCACCGGGTACTGGGCCCAGTCGAGGTAGATGCGTCCCAAACGTGATTTTTTCGCCGCCAGCGTGACCGCCGTTTCTTCTGGTATGTGGCGTGGAGGCAGGGTGTCGTCGGTCTCAAAAACCCCCTCATGCGGATTCACCGTCCCCGCGGTAAGAACCCTCTGGGTCTCTACCACCCCAGTCCACGCAAACGGATTGAACAATGTGGCATAGGCAGATGCGCGCAACGGCTCTTCACCACTGTAGGTTAGAGACTTGAGAATGTTGACGGCGCGCCGGTGCTCGAAGTCACGCACGTAGATCAGCGCCAGAAAGAATACCAGCGCAAAGATGGCCCCACCGCGTCCGCGCACAGATTTGCGCGCTCCAATTTCATCCGCGATCAGGCCGAAAAGCGGGGGAATAATCAAACTCAGCACCAGGACAGCCAGCAGAATGGGGTCCAGGATGAAAACAATGTCCCACGAGTACCACTTCCAACTGAAAGGCCCAAAGGGCCGCACGCCGTAACTGTTGGTGAAATCCAGAAAGATATGCAGGAGGATGGCGCCCAGCGCATAAAAATACAGCAGCCGCCATTTGGGTGGCAACTTGAACCGGTACCCACGGGACCGCAGCAGCCGGTAAATGCCGTAGACCAGCGCCAGGGTGCCTGCTGCGACCAACGGCGCTCCCAGCAAGGTGTGCGTAATCCCGCGGTGGTGCTGCAAATAGGAGACGGAACCGCCGAATGCCGTAACGATGTCCAGATCAGGAATCTCGGAAGCCAGCACCAGGGTCAGCGTCGCCAATCCGGTCTTGCGATTTAAACCAGCGCGCCCCAGGCAAGCTCCCGTGAGAAAGTGAGTTACAGGCTCCATCAGTCCTTTTTAAGAACTGAGCATTCTACAAGAACCTGATTTTCTAATGGATCCGAACCGGCTGCTTGCTCCTGTCATCATTAAGCCCTCTGTCTGAATTTCTTCTTGACAACTTCCCGAAGCACTCCTAGTATCCATTGCACTGCAAGTAGGAAGCCGTAGTCATTTGCGAACGCCCTTTGCCCACGTTCGGAAAGCAAACCCCTAGCTGAAAACCAGATTGGAGTCAACTGCTGGATGCTGCCTTAGCGGCCAATGCCCGTCTACCAGATTTGATTGGATTGATTACTCAGGAGGTGTTTGCGTGGAGGAGAGATGCAACTGATCCGTTTGAGTTTCGATGAAATACGAGAAATGTTGCGCGCTGGGTGGCGGGAATTCTTTGCTCTGGCCATGTATTTCAAGACCTTTGCTCCCTCATGGCCGGAACGGACAAAACTCTATCGAGCTGGCCGGCAATTGCTGTTGCTCGTGCCGGCGGCGCTCATATTTCTTTCTTCCTTCGCTCAGGCGGGAACTGACCAGCAAATTTCTTTTCCTGTCGTTATGCTGGCTCTCATATTTGCCGCCTGCATTGCCGTGTCATGGTTCGTTGCCGGTTTGATCCTCGGCGCGATTCCGCCGCTGCTAAGAATTGCGCGCCTGTTCGGTCTGGCTTCGTTCTTCGCCTGTACTGCAATTGTGGCCTCAGCGCAAATGCCGCCGGACATGGAGAACGGCTTCAAACACTGGGGATCGTATGACGGCAGCGCAATCGATAGCGTCAATATGCTCAATGGC
>DATDGH010000057.1:0-4503 GCA_036522215.1 Candidatus Angelobacter sp.
TGTAGCTAGCGTTCACGGCGTTCTCAAAGGCAGGCGCGAAGCTGAAGTCCCCGGCGGCGCCGGGCTGCTCATTCAAGAGGCGCGTAGGAGTGGTGGCCAGAGTCGCAGGGTCGAACGGGTTGTTATCCACCAGGGTGGTCAGTTTGCGAGATTCGCTGCCCACGTAGCCCACCTCCACTGCCATGTTTCTGGCCAGCTCCCGCTGTATGGAGAGATTGTATTGCCAGATGTACGGCGTTCGCAGATGTGGATCGACAAAGAACACCCCACCGCCGCCGAAGGGAAGGAAGCCGGATGCGCCAAAATCGATGTTCTTAGTTGGGGGCTTGGATGGGAATGTATTGACCGTTCCCGTACTGCCGAAGGGATCGGTAAGGAAGCCACTGGGGGTAGAGCAGGTGTTCCCCACCGCACCACAATCCTGGAAACCTATAAAGTCAAACCCGAAAAATGGCGCCTGACCGTTGAACTGAAGGTTGTCTTCTCCCTTGAGCACATCGTAGAACATGCCGACACCGCCGCGAATGCTTGTCTTGCCGTTCTTGAACGGGTCCCAGGCAAAGCCAATACGTGGAGCCCAGTCATTTTTGTCGGGGAAGTTTGCTCCCGAGGGCGCACCCGGATCGCCGGGAAATAACAGACCTGGAGGAGCGTTCACGAACCGCGTGGACTGGGCGCCTGGAACTATGGTGAAGGAACGCCCCTGGGTATCGCTCTTAGGCGTGCTGTATTCATAGCGGACTCCCAAAGTAAGCACCAGGTTCCTGGTAACGTGCCATTCATCCTGGGCAAACGCGAATGTAGATTTTTGCCGGATGTTGGAGGGGGCGCTTCCAAACTGGGTGTAATTCTCGGGCAGGCCCAGAAGAGAATTAGCATACTGGTTTAAGGTTCCATTAAAGTTGTCAAAGAAGAATTCTCCGTCTACGAAGAAATCGAAAAGCGTGTTGTTCTGGTAAGGAAGATAGCTGCCGCCGAACTTCCAAGTATGCCTTCCCTTGGTCCAGGAAACCGTATCCGAAAAGGCAAACGTATTGTCCACCAGAGAGGTAGGTCCCTGAATGCTGAAGCCGGTTATCAGGTTGCTCTCAAAGTTCAGCCGGGTTGGGCCGGTGGACTGATCGGGTGTCACACCTACACCCAATTGAGCTGGAGTCGGAGCCGAGGCGGCCGGCACCGCGTTTCGCGCCACATTTCGCTGCAGGGTAAAGCGAAACTCATTCAGCAGGTTGTTGGTAAGGGTGCGGGTGTAGGTCAGGCTGGAAAAGTAGTGGTTCAAGGCGTAAGCATCGGGGAAACCTGGAGCAGCCACAAAGGGACGAATCTCCGTTTGCCGATGACCCCCGATGGTACCGGTAAAATGGTCCTTTTCTGTGGGGTTGAAGTCCATCTTGGCCGTGAGGTCGTTAAAGTTCAGGGGATGATTCGTCTGGCTGATCAAGGTACCGGCGCAAACGTTTTGTTGATCGCAAGAATAACTATTGGTGGGCGATGTGCGTATCAGTCCGGCGGCGATGTACTTTTGGATGGCCGGATCAATCTTGGTGGGATCAATGATGCCCTGAGCAGCCAAGGCCGCGTTGGGTTGATAAAACGGATTGGTCTGCAAAAATGCTACCACGTTGGGATCGGGAGTAAGGCCCGGTCCAGCATGAGAAAAATTGCCTTGCAGCTCTTCCGGGGTAAAGGTGTTCAGGGTGTTAGTCTCCCCCGCAGCCTGCTTCTGCCCTTCATAGCTGGCAAACCAGAACAGCTTGTTCTTGATGAACGGTCCACCCACTCCGAAGCCGTATTGGTTCCGGCTCAAGGCATTCTTGGGAACGCCATTCTTGTTGTTGAAATACGTATTGGCCGCAAACACGTCATTGCGATTGTATTCAAAGGCCGATCCATGAATCTCATTCGTGCCCGACTTGGTGACAAGGCTTACGACTCCGCCGGCATTGCGACCGTACTCTGCGGTGTAATTACTGGTGAGAATACGGAATTCCTGCACAGCATCGGGGTTGGGTATGTATACCGCTCCATTACTCAGAAGATTGTTATCTACGCCACCATCCAGCAGAAAGGTCACGGAATCGGCACGCGCGCCGGCAATATTGAACGTGCCCGCGCCGCTATCACCGGGATTGTCCGGCATAACTCCCGGTTGCAATAAAGCCAGATCCAGGACGTTACGTCCATTCAGCGGCAACTCCTGAATGGCATCCCCGGTGACGGAAGCCCCAAGCGTGGGATTCACGGTTTCCACCTGTGCCGCTTCACCTGTCACCTCTATGATTTCGCTCTTGGTACCCAGAGGAAGCTTCACGTCTATTCGCTGCGCCTGGTTGATCTCCAGCGTATAGGCTTGAGTCTCAATGGTTTGAAAGCCTTCATGCTCTACCTTCACTTTGTAGGCGCCAATAGGAAGCTCCAGGGCCTGGTAATAGCCCTCTTTGTTACTGGTGGTTTGTGTGGTGGCGCCGGTGGCGACGCTGGTGACGGTTACACGGGCGCCGGCCAGCACCGCGCCTTGGGGATCCGATACTGTACCGACGATCCGGGCCCGCTCGCTCTGGGCATGGAGTTGAAAACTGACGGTGAGAATCAGAACTACCAGGAAGGCCAGACTTGATACTGGCCGGGGGAATCGTTTCCAGTTTTCCATACGCGTCTCCTCACTCACTTTGTGACTTTTGCCTTTTCCTTGCGCCCCAGTGCAAAAATTGGGAGAAACTATATCAGGGTTAACACCTTTGTTCCGAGTTTTTTGCAAGCCTAGGGCCAAACCTAAAACACCGCAACTCAGCCCTAAAATAAAGGGTTTGGGGTGTCAATCCCCGTGGCCGGGCTCATTCATATGAGGACTAGTAGATGGGGGAAATGGATTTTAGTAGGAACGCTTGCCGTCTCGTCTTTCATAGCCAGGGCCCTTAACCGGGCAGCAGATCGCCCAGAAACAAGCTCTGCAACAAAAACCAGCCTGTACCAGAAACGTTTCTTCCCTGAAGATCACTATCCGGATAGGGAAACAGTTTTTGGGGGGCGACCCTCGGGGAAAGCCGCTCCGCCGTGCCAGCGGCAGTCCGGCGATCCCGGTTTGCACAGCTGCCGCGGCACTCGGCGAATTGGAGGCTTAGAATAGCGCGATGAAAAAACTCTTCTGGGTAGTCCTATGGTGGGTGACTTCAATGGCGGCAAGCCAGTCTGGCTCTATAGCCGATCTTACGAAGAAAGCCGAAGGTGGCGAGGCCGAAGCCCAATTCCAGCTTGGCCGGGCCTACGACGAAGGCGACGGCACGCAACAGGACCCCGAGCTCGCTGCTAAGTGGTACCGGAAATCGGCTGAGCAGGGCAATGCCTTCGCTCAGAATAACCTTGGCGTCCTCTACAGCCAGGGCTTGGGAGTCCCTCACGACAAGCAGGAAGCCGCACGCTGGTTCACTAGGGCGGCGCAGCAATGTCATCCGAATGCTGCTTACAACATAGCGATTGCATACTATAACGGCGATGGAGTGGTAACGGACCCAGGCTTGGCTTTTGCCTGGCTGGTTGTTGCTAAACAATGCGGCAACTCCACCGTGCAGGAGGCCATGGATCGTATTTCCGCTGAAATGAAGATCAAGCAGCGAGAAACCGGGGAATCGAAATTCATCGATTACGTGCTGGCTACGCCTGAATTCAAGCCGGATGTGGACCGGTTATTCAAGCAGCTGACGACATTCGATCCGCCAATGCTGAGCAATATCTGCCAAGCATACGCCAAAGATGGCGCGCGTTGGTTTGACCAGGCCAAAGCCACGTTCTGGTGCCAACAGGCCGTGGATCAGGAATACTTTGACGCCTATGAAGTACTGGGGCGACTGGCGGAAAAACGCGGCGATTTCAAAGAGGCATTCAGGCTTTACCGCGAGGGCGTGGATCGCTCTCCTTACCTGCCGGTGGATCGCCTGGGCACCTTCTTGCTGGAAGGCAAGGGAGTTCAGCAGGACGCAGCCGGAGCCTACTTCTGGTTCTATATCGCAGTAAAAGAGGAAGGTGACAAATCCCTGCAACCGAAGCTTGATCTGGCAAAGAAGCGGATTTCTGGCAAGGAGCGCAAGAAGCAGGAAAAGCTGGCTGCAGAGTGGGTGGCAGAACGCTCAAAAAAACTGGCAGAAACCCACTAGACCGGTTTTAGAAATAGCGCGCCAATTTGTTTAATGCGCTCCGCTCCAACACCGGGAGCTACGCGCAGGCCTTCGGCAGAGCGGAATTGGTTCGTTTGCTGCTCTTTACCGCAGGCTGAAGCCTGCTCCGGCACGAGTGAAACAGGCTGCGGAAAAAGTCAAAACCATTCGTTTAAGAGCGCTCCGCTTTCGCTACGCGCCGGCCTGCGGTAGCAAGGAAGTGATTTATTTTCAAAGCTATTAACGCGGACTAAAGGTCCGCTCGGCACGACTGAAAGTCATGCCCTGATACAAATCTTGCTGCGCAAAGTGCATTTTTCCGCAACCTGTGAAACTCGTGCCCTGATACAAG
>DATDGH010000058.1:0-7770 GCA_036522215.1 Candidatus Angelobacter sp.
CGGCGATCAGCTGCGGAGCCTCCGCCATCGTGATCTGCGATACGGTCGGACACGCCACGCCGGCCGGCGCGGCAGCCCTGATTCGCTTTGTGATCGACAAGGTGGTCAAGCCGTCCGGCCAGAAGGTCCGGGTGGATTGGCATGGTCATTGCGATCGCGGGCTGGCCGTGGCGAACTCTCTGGCAGCGCTGGTGGCAGGCGCGGATTGTGTTCACGGTACAGCTCTGGGCATCGGTGAGCGGGTAGGGAATACCCAGTTGGACCTGCTGCTGGTCAACCTCAAGCTGATGGAGGTCCAACCCTGGGTTGAACAGGACCTCACTCACCTGAAGGACTACTGCCAAACGGTCTCTGACGCCACCGGAGTTCCCATCCCCAAGAACTACCCCGTTATGGGCGACGACGCTTTCCGTACGGCCACCGGTGTCCATGCCGCGGCCGTTATTAAGGCCTTCAAGAAGGGCGATGTCGAACTGGCAAATAGCGTCTATTCAGGCGTTCCGTCGCACTATTTCGGCCTTGATCAGATTATTGAGATCGGCCCCATGAGTGGAAAATCCAATGTAATGTTCTGGCTCGAGCGTAAAGGCATAGATCCTTCCGAGGGGCTGGTGGAACGCATATTTCAGCTGGCAAAGGCCTCTGACCGCATTCTCACAGAGGAGGAGATTCTGGCCTGTTGCCAGAATGTCTCTGCTGGTATTTAATAGAGCGCAACTTTCACTCCCAGCAAGTGTTTCATTGGTTAACTCTGAAAACTTTCCCTTAAAGGAGACTGTATGAAGAAGCTGTTCACGTTAGTGTGCGCGCTGGTGCTAGGAGCAACATTGTCGTTTGCCCAGGCCGGTGGCGGCACGACAGGAAGCAACGAACCCACCACCACGTCCGGCAAAAAAGCCCACAAAGGCGGCAAGAAAGGGCATAAGGGCGGCAAGAAAGGCAAGAAAGGCGCGGGCACTGACACCACCACCCCGCCACCCAAATAAGCTGGTAATAACTGCTGCAAATCATTCCCAAGCGGCCTTAAATTGGGCCGCTTTCTTTTTGGTGCGAGGAGAAAACTAATCTATTGCTTGTGGGTTGATTAGTACGAAGGTCCAAAAACCTTGGTCCAAAAACTTTCCTTTGAAGGAGATTTCATGAAGAGGCTATTCGCGTTTGTAGTCACAATGTTACTCGGAGCCAGCCTGGCGTTTGGTCAAGCAGGCGGCGGCAGCACCGGCAGCAAGGCCCCCACAACCGAGACCGGCAAGAAAGCCCACAAAGGCGGCAAGAAAGGGCATAAGGGCGGCAAGAAGGGCAAGAAAGGCGCGGGCACTGACACCACGACCCCGCCACCCAAATAAGCTCACATAATTCGGGTTCAATCTTAGAGCGGCCTTTCAGGGGCCTCTTATTTCTTGGTCTCAAGCTGTACTCTCTTCCCACCTTGATATTGAACTCACGGAATTTGCTTTCTCCGGGCAAAGCAACTAATTTATTGGGCGCGGGTCATCAGTAACGAAGTTCCAAAAAACTTTCCTTTGAAGGAGATTGCATGAAGAGGCTATTCGCAGTTGTAATGACCATGTTACTGGGAGCAAGCCTGGCGTTGGGGCAGGACACTGGCGGCAGCACCGGCAGCAAGACCCCCAAGACCGAGAGCGGCAAGAAAGCTACCAAGACCAGCAAGGCCCACAAGGGCGGCAAGAAAGGCAAGAAGGGCGCGGGCACTACCACCACGACCCCGCCACCCAAATAAGCTCAGAAGTCGGATTTCAAAGTTACAGCGGCCTTTTGTCGGGCCGCTTTTTTTGCCTCACAGCGCGTTATGAAACTACGCTGTCCTCGTAGTACCTTAATTGCATGCCAGCCCGTAGCCCGGCCTCAGAAACGTCTGCTTCCACCCCTCAACAGGAGGTCACACGTATCGCGGAGCTACGCGCTGTCCATCAGGCTTTTCGCTATCTCCACCTTCAGGAGATGGAGTTTCGTCGCTGGCAACTGGAGTTGGCCCAGATTCCCGCGCCGCCGTTCGGAGAGGTTGTCCGCGGCGAATGGCTCCGGCAGAGGTTCCTCGACCTTGGCCTTTATGGGGTTGAGGTGGACGAGTTAGGTAACGTCTTTGGGCTTTTTTCTCCCGACGCGCAAGCCCCGCTCCTGGGATTGAGTGCGCACCTGGACACTGTCTTTCCCCAGAGCACACCCGTAGAGTCGCGGGAGGACGGAAACAAACTCCATGGGCCGGGAATCAGCGACAACGCCGCCGGCGTGGTAGCCATGCTGGCGGTGGCCTCAGCGCTGAAGCGGGCGGATGTGCAGCCAGCGGGCAATATGGTTTTCATTGGCAATGTGGGCGAAGAAGGGGAGGGGAACCTGCGCGGCATGCGCCATATCTTTGCGGATCCCCATTGGGGCAATGCCATCCGCAACCTGCTGGTCATTGACGGCGCCGGCGCCGACACCTATGTGACTCAGGCTTTAGGCAGCAAACGCTTTGAAGTCACCTTCCGCAGCCCTGGCGGGCACTCCTGGAGCGACTTCGGCATTCCCAATCCGATCGTTCTTCTTTGCCGGGCACTTTCACATTTCAGCCAGGCTGAAGTTCCCGACTCGCCGCGCACCACATTCAACATCGGCGTGATTCAGGGAGGCACTTCAGTAAATTCAATTCCCGAGTCCGCCAGCGCGCGTGTGGATTTGCGTTCCGCTTCATCGCAGGAATTGCAGAATCTGGAGGTTCGGCTGCATGAGTCGATCCGGGCCGCTTTGCCTGCCAACTCTTCAGAACAGAGAGTCGGCTTCGAGATTAAAAGCATCGGCGACCGCCCGGCCGCTACCCTTCCTTCCGACGCCCGCATCATTCAGGTCATTCGCGCTGTGGATGCACACCTGGGCATCAAGTCGATTCCCCGGCTGGCATCCACTGACGCCAATATTCCTCTTTCTTTGGGCAAGGAAGCCATCACCATTGGTTCAGGAGGAGATGGCGGCGGCGCCCACACCCTGCGCGAGTGGTTTGATTGCACCCATCGCGACCTGGGGTTGAAGCGCATCCTGCTGGCTGCGCTCGCACTAACTGGTGTGAGTGAATAGGGTCGACGACATGATGCCTCGATGACCAGATTGCGTGGGAGCTTTAAGAGTTAGGTTCTGGAACAGCGACCGGAGGCGTCCCGCCGGATTTCTGCTGTCTCGACTTGTGCATCTCGATTCGCAGCCACACCAGGTAAATCACGATCAGCAGGTTGATGATCAAAACCGCCCAGCGGATCCAGGTCTGCCGCCATACCAGTTCGTAGATTTCCCAGGGAAGATACATGGAACCGGAAATGATAGCGAACCACTCTGCCCACACTCTTTCCAGCCACAGGCCAACGGCCTCAGCAAAGCGGATCAGCGCATAGGCGACAATCCCAAAGACAAACAACCAGATGCCATGAGTCGTCACGCGGCCTGCCGCTTGCAATACCTCATGATAGAAGCGGCGGTCGGGATTGACGTGCAAGAACCCAAGGATGTGACCGGCTACGCTCTCCATATCTTTATGCCGCATGCTCAGCAGCACAACTCCCAATAGCAGGGCAAGCACACCTTTGGCTGCCTCAAAAATGGCGATACCACGCAAGCCGAGATGCCTGACCAGGAAACTCTTTCGGTCATCCATGGGTGCAAAGAGATAACTTTTGGTTTGAAAGGACTTCTAGTAGCGGTTAAATGATAGCAAAGTGTCTTTACAGCTCGGAAACGTTTACCGTGAAGCCCCCCTCAATCAATCTTAATCGTCAAATAGTGCCCAACCCTGCAGAAACCTGCTACGATTCCTCGTCGGGAGTTCTCCGCCTATGGGGCAGCGTTATTTTCGTAAGTTCGTTTTCCTTGCCTTGTTGCTGTCTCTGTGCAGCCCATTACAATCGGCACCTTCCGCAGCAGATTCACCGTCACAGCAGTCTGATGCGTCAGCCAGGCCCCAGGTTCAAGAACAGCCAACAACAGTTTATGAATCGGCCACCGTATTGAGGGCGGTCACTCGCCTGGTGGTAGTGGACGTAGTGGCAACCGACGGCAAAGGTGAAGCTGTGACCGACCTGAAGGCCGAGGACTTCACCGTGCTGGAAGAAGGCAAGGAACAAAAGCTGCGTGCCTTCAGTTTTCAACGTCCCCCTGCTCCCGGCCCTCCTTCGATGAAGCAACGGCCTCAGGAGCTTCCGCCAGGTGTCTTCTCGAACGTTCCGAAATATAGCGCTGATACGGCTCTAAATGTCCTCCTGCTGGACGGTCTCAATACCAATTTGCCCAACCAGGCCTACGTGCGCGATGAGATGATCAAGTATCTGGCGAAAATACCGGAGGGCCTCCCTATCGCGGTTTACACGCTCGACCGCAAACTGCATCTGCTCCAGGACTTCACCTCCGATCCGGCCGTCCTCAAGAATGTAGCAAAAAATTTGAAGGGTTCAATCTCCCCGCTTCAGGACAATCCGGGTGGCGGAGCGGACCTGGAATTGGCCCCGCCGGGCGCATTTGATTCCGGAATGATTCCGGCGCAGATGCAACAAGCTATGCAGGAGTTCGAGAATGAGCGGGTGGCATTCCAAACCGATCTGCGCGTGCAATACACGCTGGACGCCCTGAACTCGCTGGCACGAGCGCTTTCCGGATATGCTGGCAGAAAAAACCTGATCTGGATTTCAGAAGCGTTCCCCATCAGCATCGATCCTGACCTGACATTGACCACCAGCAGCTTTAACTCTGTACGCAACTACGGACCCCAGATTGCTGAAGCAGCAGAGAGCCTTACCGACGCACAGATTGCGGTTTATCCAGTGGATGCTCGCGGGCTGGTCAACTACTCTGTTTTCAGCGCTGCCAACTCGGGAAATGACAAGTTCGGCCGATCATTAAGCCGTCCCGGCCGCATGCAGCAGGCGATCAGCAATGAGTCGGCGGCGCTCCAGGCCGTACATGGCGCCATGCAGGATTTGGCCGAGCGCACCGGAGGCAGGGCGTTCTACAACCGCAATGATCTGGATGTGGCCATTCGTAAAAGCGTCGACGATGGATCGACCTATTACACCCTGGCCTACTATCCGGATAATAAAGATTGGAATGGGAAGTTCCGCAAAATCCGCCTCAAGGTGACGCGTCCAGGAGTGAAGCTTCGCCATCGTCTTGGCTACTATGCTCTTGATCCCAAACTCATGGCGGACAGCGATCCCAAAAAACAAGCGCTCGCCTTTGGCAGAGCGCTCAGCCTGGACTTCCCGGTTTCCACCGGTCTCCGCTTTCACGCCGGAGTGGTGCAGCCTTCAGACAAAACCGAAAATAAAGTGCGGATCAACTTTGGTCTGGATCCTCATGCCGTCAGCTTCGAAAGGTTGGACGACGGTTTGCAGCATGCAGTGGTGGATTGCGCGGTACAGGCGTATACGGCCAAGGGAAAGCTTCTGAAAACTGAAGCCACAACTTTAAGGCTGGCGCTTCTGCCTGACACCTTCTCCAGGGTCATGAACTCCATCGTTCCATGCCAGCGAGACATAGACCTTCCTCCCGGCAACTATCTGCTGCGGCTGGGAGTGATGGATGATCGCACCAGCCTGATTGGCACCGCCAACGCCAGAGTAACAATCAACCCGCCAGCGAACGATAACCGCAGCGAAGACAGAAAACCAACGCCATCTGAATAGAACGTTAACCTCCTATTTACAGAGGATTTACAGCCAGAGCGCAGCCCTGCGCCTTATACTGGGTTCCATCAATTTCAGCTCTGCCTGGCAGATTCTTTAGTCTCAGAACCAGGACATACGAATGAAGCATCGCCTGATCTTGATGGTTCTCAGCTTGTACCTTGTCCCGTCTTTTGCCCAGGGGCAGGGCAGCGGTCCCGGCCAGTTGCGGCCCGGCGAAACTGTGGCGGGAAAAGTTACCGCCGTGACTGTTGATTCTTTGACCGTCGCTCCCATGAATGGTGGAGATCCAATCATTATTAAGGCCGGTACAGATGCCCGCATCCTCAAGCAGCGTGAACCAGTCAAGCTGAGCGCCATCAGATTGAATGACACGGTTTTCGCGCGCGGCCATCTGACTGGCAATAACCTGGACGCTTTTATGGTTGTGGTTGTCAATCCTGAGATGCTGCAGCGGATTCAGCAAGGCGGCGGTTTAGGCGTGGGCGCCGGCGCCGGCCAAGGTCAGTTCAAGCCGGAGGATTGGGGCAAGACCTTTATTGCCGGGCAACTCAAGGCCATCAACGAAACCACACTTACCATAGCCCGTCCGGACCAGCAGCAGACGATCAATATCGAGGTTGACGAGAATACCTCCTTCAAGAAGGGACGAGAGAGCATCACCCTGGCCGACATCAAGCCCGATGATTTTGTGTTTGGTCAGGGAGAAGTTAAGAATGGCGTCTTCGTTGCCAAGGAGTTAAGGGTCGGAGGCGGACGCATGCTCAGAGCCGGTCAACCTGGCGGTCCTCCTCCAGAGCAGAAGAAGCCAGACAGCGATGGACCTGCAACTACGCCCAAGGACTGAAGTCGAAGCGGGGAAGGGATGCGAGCCCACATTGGTTTTCTGACTTTTGTAGCACGCTTGTCAATCGCTGGCTTGCTGGCAGTCGAGCCCCTGAGCGCCCAGCCGCCAACGCCCCGGTCGAGTAACCAGGTCACCCCGCCCGCCGTTGAAAATAATCCTGCCGCAACCGCGAACCCGCAAGCGGCTCCCATGCCGGGGACTTTCGATGCCACCACGGTTTTTGGTGAAATCATGGGAACAGTCAAATCGGGAACAACGCCGCTTCCTGGGGTTACGGTCAGCGCTGCCAATACTCTTACGGGAAAAAAATACGTCACATCAACCGATGTGGATGGGAGTTTCAAGATCTCTGTTGGCGGTAAAGGGAGGTATGTTGTCCGCGCAGAGCTTTCAGTTTTTGCACCAACTACGCAGGAAGTATTGATCAATGCGGAGAACCGCAGTGCCAGGGCGGACCTTTCCATGCTCCTGCAATCGCGAGTGCTGGAACAGGAGCAGAAACAACAGGCGCAGCAGATGGGAAACGGAGCTACACGCGGCGGACCGCAGCAGCTATCACTCTCTGGCGCTGACCTGGGCGGAGACACGGGCCCCGTAAATACCGACGCTACCGCTTTGGCCGGTGCGGGACTACCCAATGCCGGCCTTGCCGCCGAGGGCGGTACGGAATCCGTCGCTGTGTCTGGCGCAATGGGACGCAATGAGATGCCAACTTTTGATCCCGGCGAAATGCAAGACCGCATCGCCGAGATGCGCAACCAGATTGGCAAGGGCAATGGCGGTGGCGTGCAGATCATGAATTTCGGCGGTAGCGGAGGCGACTTTGGCGGCGGCCCTATGGTCTTCATGATGGCAGGCGGTGGTCCAGGCGGCCTTGGCGGCGGGGATGGAGGCAAGGGCATTCGCGGCTTCAACGTCAACCAGCCTCACGGCGCGATCTTTTACGGTTTCAATGGCTCGCCCCTGGATGCCAAGCCTTTCTCTCTGAATGGCAACCCGGAAGAGAAAGCCAGCTATGGACTGAACCGTTTCGGCGCGACCCTGGGCGGACCATTCAATATTCCGCACATCTATAACGGTGGAGCCAGGACATTCATTTTCGCCAACTATACCGGGACGCATGGCAACAATCCTTACGATGTTTTTTCCACAGTGCCTACGCAGGCACAGCGCTCCGGAGATTTTTCGGGCTCACCGGTACAACTGATGGACCCGATCACGCACACTCCATTTACCAACAACCAGCTCACCAGCATT
>DATDGH010000059.1:0-6020 GCA_036522215.1 Candidatus Angelobacter sp.
TATTCAGTTGTCAAAGATCAAAGTACTACGGCAGCCCCTGGGGGCTCCATCTTCAGTAGATCATATCTTTAACTATGTTGTCAATATATAATTAGCATTATTTTATATGTTATTTAATAGGCGTGGCGAGCAGTAATTACAAGCGATCTCATAAATGGTTAAGAGTAACGAAATCAACAGTTTTCGGGGGCCGGGGGCTAAAGCCCGGAGTTGTGTGGAAGGGGCTATTTTAGCGGGTTCTAAAGAACCAGCTCCCTGGGCTAGAAGTCCTGGGCTTCCACCCGCCGAGTTAGAAAGCCAGTTATGAGTATTAGTAGTTGTATTTTATGTTTAGTAGTTAGCCAAATATGTTGGAATAAGAAAAGAGCTACTCCAGTGAAGTGCTCTTCCCAGGGCTGCCCAGAACGGCAGACGGCTGGCGGCCTCGTTTTAGGGTCAAGATTCTTGAGTTCCTTCTCCCGCGGTCAGAGCGTCCGCGGGAATCAGGATGACAGTGGCGACGGATTGTTTGGCCCGTCGCTGCGTTTAAGGTCAAGACTATCTAGTTTCTTCGCTCGGCAGAACACCCGCCTC
The DNA here is from genome assembly GCA_036522215.1 of Candidatus Angelobacter sp. Classification (GTDB taxonomy): domain Bacteria; phylum Acidobacteriota; class Terriglobia; order Terriglobales; family Acidobacteriaceae; genus Angelobacter. Next base: position 574 of record DATDGH010000059.1, read on the forward strand.
GACTCAGAATGACAATTTGTGCCGCCGAGGTCATTTGGCTCGGCGGGGCTTCTCTTTTGGGTGCTGGCGTTGCAAGGCACTTTGCAGGTCCCGCATCTGTTCTTTGATTTCCTGACGGCGTTCGATGGCGTGGAAGAAAACGTCGTCGGGATCACGGTTCTGTTTGTCCCATTCGTCGTGCATGCGCTCGAAGCGGGCTGCGTCGTTCTGCTCCAGATTCTGCAGAGTGTCCATGAGTTCGTCGTTGGCCTGAGCGCGGGTGTATTCGAGGGTGACCCGGTAAGCGTTGAGATATTCCAGGCGGAAGAGGCCGAGGTGTTCCAGCCGTTCGAGGCTGAGGAGCGTGGCCTCAAAACAGCGGTTCATGGTTTGCAGGGCTTCGTAGGCGTGGAGTTTAGAGAAGGGACCACTCATAGAAGCGCTCCCTTCTTGATTGAGTAATTGAGTAATTTGGTAAGTGGGTAATTGGAAGATGGGCGGCGTGATTGCCAATTGTCAAGTGGTGGGTTACCGTCAATGACAGCCATTGCGTTGCCTCCTTTATAGGCGATGTGGTGGTCAGGGCGCGTTCGGTGTTGATAGCACCGGGCGTTGCCCGTTTGGGTTTTCTTTAAGCCCACGAGCCAGGGGGCTCGCAGGGTCTTGTTTTGCTTCACTTCTTCTTCGGTTGAGTTTTTCCTTTCTGTTTCTGATATCTCGTCTTCCTGCCGTTGGCGATCTTTGGCAGGAGTTTGCGGACGTGCTCGATTTCTTCCTCAGTCCACGAATGAACACGGAATTTGCCAAACTGTATGACCTCGGGCGCAGGCACCTTTCCGGTTTCGATGTACCGAGCGAGTGTCTTAACTCCCAGCCCTAATCTCTTTGCTGCTTGGGTTGTCGTGATCATTCAGACATGATTGTGTCATATAAGGAAGACGTACGCAAGATAATTCGACAACGAAGCTTTTGAATATTCGCATTAATTTCGCTACTGACGCTCCGTTCGCCACGACGGATTGCGCTCTAGAGCATTTACAGTATTGCTGCAGCCCGCCCTTTTAAAGCGCTCCGCTCCAACACCGGGAGTTGCGCGCTGGCCCCGCCTTGCGGGGCAGAGAGGAAGTTGTTCCTTTCTAATCGTTTATGCCCGACTGAAGTCGGGGCCGGCACGACTTGCACCCCGCCACGCGCAAAACCGGCGTGCGTCGGGGACCCCGCTGAAGTCGGTGCCCTGATACAAATCCCGTGTCGTGATGGTCTACAGCATCTCTGAAAATGCATTAGCCTCGGAGAATAAACCTGCCGCACCTGACCGGTGCCAGGCGTGGACCAAATTACTTACGTGCCTCCTTACCCAACCCTCACGGATTGGGCTAACCCTTTCGCGCCTCTGGCGCTGAGCGAAACTGTTCAGGACTTGTTGGATTTGAGGTCGACGGCTATGAGGGCGAATTCGTCCAGGGCGGCCTGAAGGTCTTCGACGATTTCGGCGGCAATTACATCGGGGTCGGGAAGGTTGGCGGAATCTTCGAGGCTTTCGTCTTTCAGCCAGAAGATATCGAGGCTGGCCTTGTCGCGCTTGATGAGGTCGTCGTAAGTGAAGGACTTGAAGCGGTCGGTCTCTTTGCGCTCGTAGCGATTCTCTGGGTTGTAGCACTTTACGAAATCATCGAGGTCTTCGCGCTTGAGGGGATTGGTTTTGAGGGTGAAGTGCTGGTTGGTGCGGAAATCGTAGATCCAGAGCTTGGTGGTCCAAGACTTTTCGCTGGCGGGTTTGCGGTCGAAGAAAAGGACGTTGGCCTTGACACCCTGGGCGTAGAAGATTCCAGTGGGCAGACGCAACAAAGTATGGACGTCGCAGTCATGGAGAAGCTTGCGGCGGATGGTCTCGCCGGCTCCGCCTTCGAATAGGACGTTGTCGGGCACAACGATGGCGGAACGGCCATTGATTTTGAGCAGGGACTTGACGTGCTGGAGAAAGTTGAGCTGCTTGTTGCTGGTGGTGGCCCAGAAGTCGTCGCGAACGTAGGTGAGGGCCTCTTTGGCTTCTTCGCCCTCCTCGTTTACCACGGTGATGCTGGATTTTTTTCCAAAAGGGGGATTGGTGAGCACTACGTCGTAGTTCAGCTCCGGTGTATGTGTCCCCATTCATTGGACGGCTGGATGATCGTGGTGAAAGCGGAATGGACGTGGTGAAAAATCTGAAGAAGATGTACCAGGGCGGAGATGGGCATGTGCATGTCCTAGCGGCCAGCATCCGGCACCTGGATCATCTGCTTGGTTCCTTTCCTCTGGAAGCTGAGCTGGCCACCGTGCCGGCGAAGGTGCTGGAACAATGGTCAGCTAAAGCTCTAACATTGCCGGATCAGAATTTCGTCTACAAGGCATTGGATGCTGGCGGAAAACCGTTGAAATCAATCGCTTACAAGGACCTTGATGTGAACGCACCGTGGGAAAGCTTCAACATTGAGCACGAACTGACGACTCAAGGAATTGGTAAATTTGTTGCCGATTACGAAAGCACTGTCAGGCGTTCCGCCTGATAGCTCTTACGTTGTAACCTTTAGCCTGGATAACTCTCTATATCTACTGCGGAGGAAATCCCGTGAGTGCCAGTACCCTACAGCCCCGACTGCAGGAGTTGAGAGACGAAGAGGTGGTGCAGCGCGTTCTTGCTGGTGAAACTGCCATGTTCGAGATCATCATGCGGCGCTATAACCAGCGCCTGTACCGAATCTCCCGAAGCATCCTGCAGGATGACGGCGAAGCCGAAGATGTGATGCAAGACGCCTACGTTCGTGCCTACGAGCATCTGTACCAATTCGCCGGCAGGGCTGCTTTTTCCACCTGGCTCACACGAATTGCCATCCACGAGGCCCTGGCGCGAAAACGCCGTCGCCACCGTACGGAAGAGTTGGACGCTTTACAGGAGGTAAGGGGAGATTCCATGTCCATTCTGAAATCTTCAGGCCCGGATCCCGAGGCCGAAACCGCACAGTCGCATGTGCGTGAGCTGCTGCAAGATGCCATTCAGGGCTTGCCGGAATCCTACCGCATCATCGTCGTCCTGCGCGAAGTAGAGGAGATGGGAGTGGCGGAAACAGCCGAGAGCCTGGGTGTGAGCGAGGCGGTGGTCAAGACCCGCCTCCACCGCGCCCATGCCATGCTGCGCCGGGAACTCCATTCCCGCGCCCGCGGCCGCATTGCCGACCTCTATGCATTTCATGCAACGCGCTGCGACCGGGTGGTCAAGGCAGTGTTTGAAAGGATCTGGAAAAAGCAGCAATCGGGCGAATTTCCCGGAGCCACCACGCTTCTCAGTTAAAATCTGGGCCCTGGTGCACAGCGCAGCGGAGCTACAACCAAAATTTGCCGCAGATTTCCGCGAGATGAACGCAGATTAATAGATATCGAGAATCGGGTCACCACCACCCTGCCGCACGAAGCGCGCGTCGGGGACCCCGGTCGGAAAAGCAAAATCCGCTTCCACCCGGGAAACATCAAGCCGGAACCCGTGTCAAAACCCCCACAATGTCCTCTACCGGACACGATTTGCCCCGCCCCTAAAATCCAATAACCCGTTTAAATTAAACAGTTAAGGTCTGGCCTTAGTACTGCTCTTATCCCTGGCGCAAGTCAGCAGGTGAGTCTTGACGAAAGGGGATAAGACGATGCGGCGGCACGTTGAAACTCAGATCGAGAACCCGGAGAAAGAGCGGGTTGGAATCACTATCTTCTTTTTTGTGTGGGTCCTGGCGCTTCTGCTGCTCACGGCCACGGCCCGCGGACAAGAAGCCGGCAAGAGTGATGCTGCGCAGCAGCTACCCCAGCAGGCTGTCGCTCAGAAACATCCCCACCGTCTGCCGGCGCCGCAACCCAAGAAACCCAAGCGGCCCAAGGCAGAGGAAGCGGTCGAAAATAAATCCCAGCAGGCGGACTCCGGCGATCAGGAAACGCTTACCCGCTTCATCCTCATCAGCATTCCGGACCGCAGGCTGGCGCTGGTTGATAACGGAGAAGTAGTGAAGGTTTATCCCATCGCAGTAGGCGCCAGTCACAGTCCCAGCCCCGACGGAAATTTCACCGTCATCAGCCATGTCTCGAACCCCAGTTGGACCCACAAAGGCAAAGTGGTCGCCCCAGGAAAAGACAATCCTGTTGGTTCGCGCTGGATGGGACTGAGCCTGAAAGGCTATGGCATTCACGGCACCAACGCTCCGCGCTCCATCGGCAAAGCGGCCTCGCATGGTTGCTTCCGCATGGGCAAGAAAGATGTGGAAGAGCTCTTCAAGCTAGTGCACGTAGGCGACACCGTGGCCGTCCGCGGCGAGCGCGATGAGCTGGTGGCCCAGGTCTTCGGCGCCACCGACAGCAATGCTGTGCAGGTGGCCTCAGCAGCAGCGGCGGTACCGGCTGAAGCTGGGCAAGACTGAACGTCAAAGAGCAGCCATTGGCAATTAGCAATTAGCAATTAGCAATTAGCAGTTGGCAATTGGCAATTGGCTAAAACAAAAACCGACAGCAAAACCATTTAGCTGCGAATCAACGCGAATGAACGCGAATGAAGAATCAGGAATGAAGGATCGAAGAGGAAGGTGGGGAGAAACATGCTGCTGCTCAAGTATCTGCTGATGATTACCGGCTACGGCCTTCTGGTATGGGGCGTGGCCATAAGCCTTAACAATTTAAACAAAGTCGTCCAGTACCACCGCCAGTTGCGCAGGGGAGTTCCGGAAAACCAACCGGAGAAGCCGCACCTGAGCTGGACAACTGCGAAATGGACGCTGCTCGGGGCCTGGCTGCCCATCATTCTGGCTTCAGGGATCGTGGTGGTTCCCAGCGGAATGGGCGGCATCAGAGTGAGCCAGACCTCGGGCACGCGTCCGGGCACGCTTTATCCGGGCGTGCATTTTATCGTTCCATTAGTGGATTCAGTTGTGGTTTACGATCTGCGCGATCAGTTGCTCACAACCTCCACCTCCAAGTCCAGCGCCGACAAAAAAGCTGAGCCGTTTAGCGTCCAATCGAAGGAAGGACTGAGCATCGGACTGGCCATCACGGTGCGATACAAACTCGATGGCCGCCGTCTGGACTTCATTCACTCCAATCTGCCACAGCCGGTGCAAACAGAGATTGTGCCTCCGGTGGTGAGCAGCGTGTTTCGTGAACTCACGCCCAATTACACCGTCCGCGAAGTTTTCGCCACCCGGCGCGAAGAGATCCGCGCAGCCGCAGCCCTGCGCATCACCAAAAAACTGGGTGACGACGGAATCATTGTCAAGGAGGTCATGCTGCGTGACATCCAGTTGCCGGAAGAGTACGCCAAAGGACTGGAAGGTCTGCTACTGAAAGAACAGGAAGATGAAGGCCTGGCCGTAGAAACAGACATGAAGGCCAAGCAGGTGAAGATTGCTGAACTCGAAGCGGAAGCGGGCAAAGTGCAGCAAGTCAAGCAGGCTGAGGGC
>DATDGH010000060.1:0-7633 GCA_036522215.1 Candidatus Angelobacter sp.
AAACACCTGAATTGTAAAAACTGGCCTAAGAACGCAAGCGGAGACCACTGGGATTTTGAGTGTTACTGGCGGAGAGGGAGGGATTCGAACCCCCGATACCCTTTCGGGTATATCGGTTTTCAAGACCGACTGTTTCAACCGCTCACACACCTCTCCGCGTGAGCTTGTCCCAATAGTTTATCAGCAGCAACGCAACATACGCGCACCTTCAAACCTTACCGCTGATAACGCTGATTGAACTGATCGACACTGATAAAACTTGATCAGAAAGTTTTTCCTGAGCATATGGACTTGCGCGGAAGCCGCGTTTATCCTTCATTTGGCACTAATTGGAGGAGTCATGAAACGCTCTCTTGTGGGTTGCATTATTCTTCTTTCCACCGCTGCTCTGGGACAGCAGACAAAGGCGCCGGTCACTGATGTTTTGCGGCAGATGCTCGGAGGCAGAGAGAAGAACACAGTTGCTGCTTTTGAAGCGATGCCGGCTGACAAATTCAGTTACAAACCGACCCCTGACCAGATGACCTTCGGGCATCTGGCCGCCCATATTGTGACCAGCAACTATTACTTCTGCGCCAATGCCGGCGATGTTACCGCTCCCAAACTGGAAGAACTGAAAGAAACAGACGGCAAGGACAAGCTGGTGGCCGCCATGAAAACTTCCTTTGCTTTCTGCCATACGGCCCTGGAAAAAGCCGATGACTCCAAGTTGAACGACAACATCACCTGGTTCGATGGCAAGCCACGCCCCCGGGCCTGGGCGGCTGTGACGTTGGCCGCCAGTTGGTCGGACCACTATGCGACGGCTGCGATGTATCTGCGCCTCAATGGGCTGCTTCCGCCTACGGCGAAGCCGGCAGAAAAGAAATAGAAGAATCGCCGTGATCGGAAAGCAACACCAAAAGCTCAGATTTCATCAGCGCCAATCAGTTCAATCTGTGTCATTAACGGTAAGGTTTTGCTCACGCGGTCTCAATCTTCGCCGCGTCCTCAAGCTTCAATTCCTGCATGGAGATTTCGCGCATGCGGAATTTCTGGATCTTGCCGGTCACCGTCAGGGGGAAGCCGTTCACAAACTTGATGTGCCGGGGAATCTTGTACGAAGCAATTTTCCCTGCGCAGAAATTCTGGATGTCTCCTGCAGTCAGCGCCGCGTTCTCCGCCAGCTTGATCCAGGCGACCACCTGTTCGCCATATTTCACATCGGGCACGCCAACCACCTGGACCTCACTGATGCCCGGACAGGTAAAGAGAAACTCCTCCACCTCACGCGGGTAGACGTTTTCTCCGCCGCGGATGATCACATCTTTGGCTCGGCCGGTGATTTTGAAGTATCCGCGCTCGTCCATGGTGGCCAAGTCGCCGGTATGCAGCCAGCCATCCTCCGTGATGGCGGCGCGGGTAGCTTCGGGATTACGGTAATAGCCGTTCATCACCATGTAGCCGCGCGCGCACAGCTCGCCCGGAGTTCCCACCGGAACGGTTTCACCGCTACCTGCATCAACGATCTTGACTTCAGTATGCGGGAGCGCTTTGCCCACGGTGGTCACACGCAACTCGATGGGATCCTCCGTGGTGGTCTGAGTAATCACCGGTGAGGCCTCCGTGAGGCCATAGGCGATGGTCATCTCACTCAAGTGCATCTCCCGCACCACGCGCTTCATGATTTCAATGGGACACGGCGAGCCGGCCATGATTCCGGTGCGGAGGCGGCTAAGGTCAAAACCATTGAACTCCGGATGCTCCAGCTCGGCGATGAACATGGTGGGCACGCCGTGCAGCGCAGTGCAACGCTCTTCAGCAGCGGCACGCAGCGTCTCCAGCGGGTCGAAGAAGGCCGCGGGAATGATCATGGCTGCGCCCGAGACGGCGCAAACCATATTGCTCAGCACCATGCCAAAGCAGTGATAGAACGGAACGGGGATGCACAGGCGGTCCTCTGCCGTGAATTTCAGCGCAGCCGCGATGAAGGCGGCATTGTTGACAATGTTGTGATGGCTGAGCGTGGCGCCCTTGGGCATGCCTGTGGTCCCGGAGGTGTACTGGATGTTGATAGGATCGTGACAGTCCAGCGTGGCTTCACGCAGCCGGAGATCTCTGTCCGGAACGTCTTTCGCCATCTGCAAAATATCCTGCCAGGCATAAGTCCAATCTGGACCATGCACAGCACCTAGAAGAACCACGTTGCAGAAACGAGGAAGTTTTTCTGCCCGCAGATCAGTACGTAAGCAACCATCAAGCTCCGGACAAACAGAGCGCAGCGTCGCCAGGTAGTCACAATCGCGAAATCCCTGTCCCAGGAACAACGTCTGGCATTCGGATTGTCGCAAGACGTATTCCAGTTCAAAGGCGCGATTGGCCGGATTGATGTTGACCAGAATGGCCCCCACTTTGGCCGCAGCAAATTGCAATACCACCCACTCAGCACAATTGGTCGCCCAGATGCCGACGCGATCTCCCTTCTTCACACGCAACCAAAGGAGCCCGCGTGCGACCAACTCCACCTGCTGGTGAAGCTGGCGCCAGGTGTAGCGCAGGCTTTGATGGCGCACAATGAGCGCGTCGCGCTCAGGATGGGCAGCGGCGCTTAGGTCCAGCATCTCTCCGATGCATTGGCCCAATAAAGCCGGCGTATCCACGCCGCGCGCATAGCTTGCGGAAATCATAGGTTACAGGCCACAGGCCACAGGTTACAACACGCCGAACCGCAATCAAAGCGTTACGAAGAATATGGGATTCGGGAACTGATTGCGCTGAAATCTTCGATAATTTGAAACTGCGCTCCAGGCGCCATATATCGAAAGTCATCTATTAACTAAGGCCTGGAAATAAAAAATCCTGCAAGAAAAACAGATGCCTCGTTCTTACATCAGGGACGAACACCACGGCAATTACCAATCGAGCAATGCGACCGGCGAAAACTCTTCCTCCTTTGTCCCCCAGCCGGTCGCATGGCTGCGGAATCCCGTGTCCCTGAAAAACGAGGTTCTAATCTATGCAAATCTGGTATGGACAGATTTTTCTGCTCCGAATGCGGGCGGCTGCATGCCTGCTGACTCTCCTTTTGCTTTCACCCATAACGTCTCCAGCGCAGGACGCTTCGCATTCACCCGGCTGGGTAGTAATTCCGGTTGAGGAATATCAAAGCCTCCGCGCTCGCGCCTTCCCGTCCGCAGTGGAGCCCGCCTTGCCTCCCGTGGACGCCACCTTGACGCGCGTGGACTACGACCTGCGCATCGCCGGCGACCTGGCCACCGGACGCGCCAGCCTGACCGTGGATGTTCTCAAAGACGGATGGGTGCACGTAGCAATTCCCTCCGGCCTGTTGGTTCGCGAGGCCAAACTGGATGGCAAGCTGGTCTCGCTGGTTGCCCCCGGGCAAGGGAAAAGCGGCAACCAGCTTTCTGCTGTTCTTTCGCATCCCGGACGCGCCATGTTGCTGCTGGACATCGCTCTCCCGGTCACATCCGGCGCGGGCGAAGAGAGCATCGTCCTGCCCTCCACAGCCTCCGGAGTTACCCGTGCTGTAGTGCAGCTTCCCCAACAGGGCGTGGATGTAAAACTCAGCGGCGGATTGCTGGTGGAAAAATCCGATCCCGGCGCTACATCGGGCGCGAGCCAGAGCAAGTGGCTGGCTTACGGGCGCGGCAACGAGCCGCTGACCTTCACCTGGCACAGAAAGCTCGACGATCATCGCCTGGAACAGCCGCTGCGGCTGCGCGGATCGCTCATCCAACTACTCGGCCTGGGCGAAGACATGACTTCCATCTATGCCGAGGTCAATCTGGAGGTGAACCAGGGCGCGGCGCGCGAAGTAAGAATTCAGCTTCCGGACAAGGTCAACATCAACCAGGTCTCCGGCGCCATGATCGCGGACTGGGAGATGAACAGGGATGCAGGAGAACTCAAAGTCACGTTTCTGGAACCGGTGGAACAAGGGACTCGCTTTGTCATCACCGGGGAGACCCGCACTGCACGCGACGGCCAGATCCAAGTCCCGTTACTCCGCCTTCTCAATACCGAGCGTGAAAGTGGCGGCGTAGCGGTGGAGGTGCTCGGCGCAGGCGAGATTAAAGACATGCGATCGCAAGGGCTGGAGAGCGCCGATGCCACTGATCTGGGCGAGATGATCGCCAACCGTCAATCTCCATCGCTGGTTGCCTTCCGCCTTCGCTCGGGTGACGCTAAGACTGACAGATCATTGATGGTCAATATAGCCCGCTACGCGCAGCAGGCTGTCCTGATGGCCAACGTGGAGGAAGCCCGCTACCAGGTGCTGATGAGCAGTGAAGGAAAAATCCTGGTACAGGCGCGCTATGCCATCCGCAACAACCAGCGAAACTTTCTCAAGATCACCCTGCCGCAGGGAGCAACCATATGGAGCGCCACCCTCGCGGGCAGTCCTGTGCGGCCCGGTGAATCACCAGACGGCAGCGTGCTGCTTCCGCTGGAGAAAGCGCGCGCCGGAGATGATGCGCCGGCATTTGTAGTCGAAGTCTTCTACCTGAGCAGGCAACCAGCGTGGAGTGATAAAGGTCAGGCACGACTCGATCTTCCTGCCCTGGATCTTCCCATCTCCAAGACAGGACTGGTGGTTTACCACCCGTTGCTATTTAAGGTCGTCCCTGTACCGGGCGCATTCCGCGTGCAGCGATTCGAAGCGCCATCCTCTGCGGCTTTGGTTGGGCCAGGTGGTGGCAAGGCTTTAGAAAAAGAAAAGCTGAATCCAACAATCGGGCCGGAATACGGAGCAAACTCAGGTTCAGTAGTGCAGACATTGCGGACTGCTCGCGTGCTTCCCATCAGGGTCTCCTTCCCGGCGTTTGGACCGTCTGTTTTCCTGGTCTCAGAATTAACCGCAGAGAACCACGCCGAAGCAGTCGAACTCACTTACCAGCGCGAAAAGAAAGATGGTGTGCGATGAAAAGAAATCTGCTTGCCTTGATGTTGCTATTTTCCGTGGGTGCCATGGCTGGAGAAAACGCCACTCTGCCGCTGCCATCCGCGGGCAACGTGACTTTGCCTATTGCTGAATACAACAAGCTGTTGGACTTGGTGCGGAACCCGCCCAAAAGGCCCGAGGCCCCACCATTGGCTTACAGTATCCAGCGCGCCGACCTTAAACTTCATGTAACCCAGGAATCAATCCTGGGCACAGTCCAGTTGGACGGCGAGGTCTTCACCAAAGGGGCCACCAAGGTCCCGCTTACCAGCGGCATGACGATTCTGGATGCTCATCAGCAGAGTAAGCCGCTGCCGCTGGAGCAGGAAGGCACAACTTCTACGGCAATTCTGCCCGGCCCCCAGGAGTTCTCCGTCACGCTGGATGCCGGCTTGCAGCTTGCCATTGAAGCCGGTCGCGCCTCCTTCAAGCTGCCAGTACCCTCAGCGGGCAGCGTGCAACTGACGCTGGTGATTCCTGGAGACCATACCAATATAAGAATCAATCCGGGGTTGATCACCGCCAAGACGTCGGCCAATGGACACACCACCGTAGAAGCTACGCTGGTTCCCGGACAGCCTGCCAGCATCTGGTGGGCGACACGCGAGGTCGCCACTCCAGTCGTCCCGAAGGAGATTCGTTTCCTCTCCGATGTCAAAACGCTGGTTTCCGTAAATGAAGCCGATCTGCGCATCGCAGTGCTCGCGGACGTGACAGTAGTCCAGGGCGAGCCGTCAGAATTTGCAGTCCAGCTTCCTGAAGGCTACGAAGTTACAGGTGTCTCCGGTCCAACGGTCGAGTCCAGTGAAGTCCAGGGTGGAACACTCACGGTGAAACTCACTTCAGGAACCCAGCGCAGCCACCAGTTCCTGATCACCATGGAAAAGCCGATCACCGCCACCAAAGCTGATGCCCCCTTTGTCAGCTTCAAAAACGCTCAGCGCGAGACCGGAGAAATTCTGGTGGAAGGAACCGGCGCCATGGAACTCACAGCCAAAGAAAGCGGCGGGTTGAAGCGCCTGGATGTGAAGGAGGTTAATGCAAATCTGCGCGGGCTGGCGCGCTTCCCGTTGCAAGCCGCATTTCGCTATCACCGGCAGCCGGCGGAGACGCCCGGCTTGTCGCTGGATTGGGTCCGCTTCCCGGACAGCTCTGTGCTGGCTGCGGTGGCCGACTGGGCTATCGTAACTACGCTGGTAACGTCTGAGGGCCGGTCACTCACCGAGGTCAAGCTGATATTGAAGAACCAGGCGCAGCCTTTCTTGAAGGTTGATCTGCCGGCCGGGGCCACCATTCTTTCCGCAGACGTGGCGGGCGAGAAAGTAAAACCCGTTCAGGGGCCTGACGGCAGCCGGGTTCCGCTCTTGCGGCCAGGATTCCGTCCTGCCGGGTCATATACAGTCTCGTTCGTTTTCCTGCACTCGGGTTCTCCCTTCGCAAAAAAGGGCGGCTCAGAGCTGACCTTGCCCAAAATGGACCTGCCGATCAGCGTCTTGCAGTGGGAGGTGTTTCTGCCGCAACGGTACCGGGTGAAGGACTGGGGAGGCGATGCCGTCTCCGCTAACATGCAGGCAGCGGTGTTCGCCAACGCCGCCTCACTCAACAACTTAATTGACACCTCCACTGATGCCGCCCCGTTGATTGACACTACCAACGCGGCCGTCACCAATACATTCAGCGGCGTCACTCTACAGAACTTCACCGACGTGAAAGAAAATGAAGGTTTGGATCGTCTCGCACTGTTTGTACCTGGCGTCACAAATTCCGAGTCGCTGGTACCCGGAGATGTGGCGGGATTTGTGGTGGATCCGCAAGGCGCGGTGATTCCGAACGCACAAGTAACCGTCGTACATCCGGAGAGCGGCGCCACGTTGACCGCGGTTGCAGACTCCAGCGGCCGCTGGGTGATCTCCAACGTGCCATCCGGTCAAATTAAAATCACTGCTTCTGTTCCTGGATTCAAGACTTACGTCCGTGATCTCAACTTTGACGCCAACAAGGTCGCCAAGGTCAGTATTCCATTGAGCGTAGACAGTGCCACCACGGCGGTCGAGGTCCGAGGCAGCTTGAAGGATGACGAGCGTGAGTTCAACCGCCGCGATCGCGAGGCCAAGAAGACAGAAGCGGCGCAGCAGAATGCAGCTTCATCGAATGTATTCAACCTGCAAAAGCGTGTGGCGGGAGTATTGCCGGTTTCCGTCGATGTACCCCACACCGGAAATTCCTATCGATTCGTGAGGCCGTTGGTGCTGGATGAGGAAACTCGTCTCACGTTCAACTACAAGACTGCCGGAAAATAGGGCACAGGGGACCTGCCACGGCGGGCCTTCGGCCGATTGCAGGAGCAGAGGCAACATTCACCAACACAACCTTTAGGGAGGAGTCGCTTCCTCCCCAAAAGGCAAGTGATTTGAGCGCGATCACGCATGGTCCGCAAGCGCCGTTCCCTCAGAACCGCCCATGTGATACTCGATCGGTTGATCAACGCGGGGCAGATAGATTCTGAAAGTAGTTCCAGCGCCCGGTTCACTTTCTACCGCGATGTAACCGCCGCTCTGCTTCACTATGCCGTAGGTAGTCGCTAGCCCTAATCCCGTACCCTTGCCCACAGGCTTGGTAGTAAAGAAGGGCTCAAAAATCCGGGTCAACGTCTGCGCGTCCATACCTACGCCAGTGTCACTCACAGCAAAC
>DATDGH010000061.1:0-10226 GCA_036522215.1 Candidatus Angelobacter sp.
GGCATTGCATATTGTGACCGCCACACCAGTCACCGCAGGGTGCCGCATGGTGAAGACGGCGCACGAGCTGCAATTGCTCACGCTGGCCAACCAGGTGACGCTCGCGTCTTATGAGGCGGCTTATCTTTCCGCCAAAGAAGGAATGACCCAGAACGATTTTGGCGCCATGGTGCAAGCCGCGCACACGCGACAGGGATTTCAGGGTGGCGCCAGCATCCAGGTGGGCGAGAACTCGGCTTTGCCACATGGTTCGGCCAAGCCGCAGGTGATCCGCGAGGGCACCATCCTGTTGATGGATGGTGGATGCGGCGTGGAAGGCTACGAATCCGATATCAGCCGCACCGTGGTGCTGGGAAAACCCACGGACAAGATGAAGAAGAATTTTGAGATTGTGCATCGTGCCCAGCAGGCAGCCCTGGCAGCAGCCAAGCCTGGTGCGCAATGCCAGTCTGTGGATGCGGCTGCGCGCAAAGTAATCACGGACGCAGGCTACGGCCCTGACTACAAATATTTCGGCCACCGCCTGGGCCACGGCATAGGCATGGATGGGCATGAGTGGCCTTACCTGGTGCGAGGCAATACTCTGGCACTCACTCCGGGCATGACCTTCAGTGACGAGCCGGGAATTTACATTCGCGGAGAGTTCGGAGTTCGTCTGGAAGATTGCATGCACATCACGGAGAATGGGGCGGAGCTGTTCACGCCGCAGAGCCCGTCGCTGGAAGATCCGTTTGGGAAAGCTTGAATTGGGAATTTCATGATTGGTGTGGTCTCGGCGTGAGTTCCCGACACCTGAGTGTGTTTAGGCCAAGAGCCAAAAGCCAAAAGCCTCACTTCACCTTCTCCCATTCTCCGATCAGCTTTTCCAGTTGCTGAATGATTTCATCTACAGCCTTGGTGGCCTGGGTTGTGGGGGCGGCATCGGCGCTGTCTACTGCGACGGCCAGCCGTTCCAAGGCGCCAAGAGTGCGCGAGAGCGTTAACGGCTGCAGTCTGGCCTGAGGTCCAGTTTCCGACGCTTGCGGTTCGATGTGGGCCAGGGCTTCCATTTTCTGTGCCGCCGCTGGATTCGTCCTGTTGCGCTTGTAGAACTCGTGAATTTCGGCAAGCACTTTATCTCCCTGCTTAAGTGCCCCGTAAACCTTCATCTCCACCGCAAATTGTTTCTGCAAGTCATCTGGTGAAGTTCGCACTCGCGGATCCAAGCCAACGAAAACGTTTTGGCGCGTGGTCTTGCCATCCACCGTGAGGCGTACCTCATATGTGCCCGGCAAGACTTGTGGGCCTTCCGGTTCTTTGCGCGTGTTCTGTCCAAAGGCTGTGGCCATGCTGTACTCAGGTAAAGGAGCTGAGGGATCGGCATACCGCAGATTCCAGGTCCACCGATGCAATCCCGGGCTGGTGGAAAGCTTGTCCTTTAAGCGGAACCAATACATCGGGAAAGCAGCAGTCTTGGGATCCGGCAAAGACGGTTGATCGTTGCTGGAATAGCGCTGGATGGCCCTACCCGCCTGGTCCAGGACTTCAAGCGTGACTTCATGTTGAGCGGGAGACTTCAAGTAATAGTAGAAGATGGCTCCGGCCGGCGGATTCTCTCCTGCGGGGACTTCCGGTGGCAGAGGAGTGTCAGTGTTCACATTGGGTCGCATGCGGAGGGCGGCGGAGGGCACAAAGAGATAAGCGCTCGAGGCTGCGCCGGCATCGTTCATTTGCCGCAACGGCGAAATGTCGTCAAGAATCCAGAACGAGCGGCCATGAGTGGCTGCCACAAGATCATTGTCCTTGACTGCCAGATCATGCACCGGCGAAACCGGCATGTTGAGTTGCAGTGCCTCCCAGGAGTCGCCGTCGTTGAATGAGACATAAACCCCCAATTCAGTGCCAGCGAAGAGCAATCCTTTGCGTGTAGGATCTTCGCGGACGGCGCGGACGTAAGCGCCATCAGGAATTCCCTGAGCGATTTTTGTCCAGGTCTTGCCGAAATCGTGCGTGCGGAAAATCTGAGCAGAGCTGTCATCCAGACGATGACGGTCAATGGCCGCGTAAGCAGTTCCGGCATCGAAGTGCGAAGCGTCAATCAGGCTGATCTTGCTCCAATCGCTTAAGCCGGGCGGGGTCACGTTGTCCCAGGTCTTGCCGCCATCACGCGTGAGATGGATAAGGCCAGTGTCGGTACCAATCCAGATTTCTCCTGCAGCCACCTGTGATGGCGCAATGGTATAGATCACGCCATAACCCCGGGCTTTCGCGTTCTCGATCGTAGTGGGGCCTTCCTGTGGTGTATCCACTTGAGAGCCCGTAAGGTCAGGGCTGATTCGCTCCCAACTCATCCCTTGATCAGTGGTGCGCAGCAGATACTGCGATCCGTAGTACAGAACGTGTGAATCCTGTGGTGAGAAAACCAGAGGAGAAGTCCAGGTGAAGCGCAGCTCGGCATGCGAGATCTCTGTGCCAAAGCTTCCAGCAGCCAAAGGTGATATGAGCTGCGATTGTCCGGTGCGACGGTCAAAACGGTGGAGCGCTCCGTAGGTGTCTCCTCCGTAGACGATGTTGGGGTCGTTGGGGTCAGGCGCGATGTAGCCGCTCTCCCCGGCGCCGATGGTGTACCAGTCGCGAAAGGTAATGGAGCCGTAATCACTGCGGCTGGCGGTTGAGACGGTGCCGCTGTCCTGCTGCGCGCCGTAGACGCGGTAAGGAAACTGGTTGTCGATGGCCACGTGATAAAACTGCGCCGTAGGCTGGTTGTACCACGAGCTCCAGGTCTGCCCGCCATCTACGCTGATGCCCGCGCCCTGATCGCAGCCAAAGATCATGCGTTTGGGATTAGAAGGATCAATCCAAAGCGCGTGGTAATCGTCGCCACCGGGAGCGCCTTTCAGTGCATCGAAATTTCTTCCTCCATCGGTGGAGCGATAGATAGAGACATTCGGCAGATACGCCGCGTCAGGGTTCTTGGGATCAACATCGACTTCGCCGAAGTACCACAGTCGCCCCATAATGCGGCGGTCGTTGCCAGCCAGCTTCCAACTCTGGCCGCCATCATCGGAGCGGAAGAGCCCACCCTGCTTTGAATCAATCAGAACATAAATGCGGCGGCCATGAGTCCCGCGGGCGATGGCGAGTCCCGGACGTCCCCATTCGCCCGGCGGCAAACCACCGCCGGTGATTTGGGACCAGGTGACGCCACCATCATTCGACTTGTAAATAGCTCCCGAACTATTGATCGGAGGATAAGAACTCCACGGCGGGCGATGTGCCGACCACAACGCGGCAAAGACAGTTTGCGAATTGTCGGGATCAAGTTGGATGTCGATGGCGCCGGTGTTGGGATCTTTGTACAGGACTTTCTGCCAGGTGACGCCTCCGTCGGTTGAGCGAAAAACTCCGCGGTCCGGATTCGGCCCGTAAGCATGTCCCATGGCAGCTACCAGGACGATGTTCGGGTTATGGGGATCAACAGCGATGCGGCTGATGTGGCGCGTCTCGCGCAGGCCAATGTTGGTCCAGGTCTTGCCCGCATCGGTGGACTTGTAAACGCCATTTCCGTAGGTAAGATTGGAGCGAAAATCAGCTTCACCTGTGCCGGCATAAATGACATTGGCGTCAGATGCCGCAACGGCAATTGCCCCAATGGAGGCGATCGGTTGGCCATCAAAAATCGGCGTCCACGTATTGCCTCCATTTGTTGTCTTCCATATGCCGCCGCCCACACCGCCGAAGTAATAGGTGGTTGGGTCGTTCTCGACTCCACTTACGGCGATGGTTCGTCCACCGCGAAATGGGCCAATCATGCGCCAACGCAGGCCGGACAAATCTACGGAGCCGGCGGTCGATTGTTCCGCTGTTCCTGCTTGTACTTGGGCCGAGGAGAAAAAAAGAAGCAGGACGGAAAAAGCTATCATCCAAGATCGCTGGGTAAATCCAGAGCTGGCAGGGAGCATGACGGAAGCATTGTATAAGAAGCTGCGAACCCTGTGGCCGTGCCCGACTGTGAGAGCAAAGTGAACATTACAGAAAAAACTGTTCCAGGCTATGAGCGCGTCCTGTTCGCCGAGGACAAAAGCGTCGGCTATCGCGGCATTATCGCCGTTCACTCAACCGCGCGCGGACCTGCAGGCGGTGGGACGCGCTTCTGGAACTACCGCAATGATGCTGAGGCCTTGCAGGATGTTCTCCGCCTGGCGCGCGGCATGACTTATAAGAGTGCGCTGGCAGACCTGCCTTTGGGCGGCGGTAAATCCGTGATCATTGGCGACAACAAAACCAAAGACCGCGAGAACATTTTCCGCGCCCACGGACGCTTCATTAACACCCTGGCGGGTCAATACATGACTGGCGAAGATGTAGGCACCACTCCCGCAGATATGGAGTATGTGCAGAAGGAAACCTCTTATGTCGCCGGATTGCACGGGCGTTCAGGCGATCCTTCTCCTCAGACCGCATGGGGCGTCCTTCGCGCTATGCAAGCTACCGCTCAGCAGCGCTGGCATAGCCAGGATCTTTCTCAAAAAATCGTCGCTATTCAGGGATGCGGACATGTCGGCTATTTTCTGTCCCAGGAACTGCATAAAGTCGGCGCGCGATTGATCGTGGCAGACATCGACCGGGACAGCGTCCAGCGAGTCGTTTCTGACCTCGGCGCAACGGCTGTTGCACCGGAGCAAATCTATTCGGTGAAGGCAGATATTTTTGCTCCCTGCGCATTGGGCGGGATCATCAATGATCAAACCATTCCCCAGCTTCAGGTTGAGATTGTGTGCGGCGCCGCCAACAACCAATTGCTGGAGCCGCGTCATGGCGAGCTGCTAGAGCAACGCGGCATCTTGTATACGCCTGACTACGCCGCCAATGCCGGAGGCATCATCAACGGCTGCTGCATTGAGATTCTGGGATGGGACCTGCCTGCAACGTTGAAAAAAGTAGACGCCATCTATGACACCATCCTGCAAATTTTCCAACTGGCGGGGAGAGAGCACATACCCAGTTATCAGGCTGCAGACAAACTGGCAGACCAGCGAGTAACGCGGCCTTAACTAGCCAAGGGCTTCGCTGAGCCCCTGATACCTTTTGCATGCGAGATTTTGGTTTTGATTTTCAAATTACTCAATTACCAAATTATCCAATTACCAAATTCTCACTGAGTGCCTCGCTGCCTGCCCCGAAGCGACGACAAATTCTCGTAATCGGCTTGAGCGTCCTTGACTCTAGTCATGAATGGGCTATAGTTCCCTTAACTTCTATGTCATGGCTCATAGGTAGAAATCTGCACGCCTGCGCGCTTGCGCTGCTGTTTCTGGCTGCGGTTTCAGTCGCTCAAACGGCAGACGAACCAGTTGAACGCATCCGTTCTTTCGATTCTCGGATCAGTTTGAGTGCTGATGGCTCTATGCAGGTGCAGGAGACGATTGAGGTGCTGGCTGCAGGAGACCAGATTCGTCACGGGATCTATCGCGAGTTTCCCACACGCTACAAAGACTCTCTGGGCAACCGTTATACGGTGATGTTCGAGATCGTCGGCGTGCAACGGGATGGCCATAAGGAGCCCTATCACACAGAATCGCTTACCAATGGCGTGCGCGTCTACTTCGGCGACAAAAACACGCTGGTATCTCCCGGAGTGCATCGCTATGTATTCACCTACCGCACAAACCGTCAACTGGGTTTTTTCAGCGACCATGATGAGCTCTATTGGAACGTGAATGGCCTGGGATGGAGCTTTCCCATGGATGTGGTGACGGCCACCGTCGTTCTGCCGCCACAGATCCATAACTTTGTTAACGGGCTCGATGGTTATACCGGAGCCGAGGGAGAGCGCGGAAAACAGTTCACCGTGAAGCGGGATCAGGACGGCAATCCGGTCTTCCGCGCAGAAAGCCTGGGGCCGCACCAGGGGCTCACGATCGTAGTGACCTGGCCCAAAGGACTGATTCCCGAACCGACCCGCGAGCAGAAAATCAAATGGTTCCTTAGTGACAACCGCAACGCCACTGTAGGTCTTGGCGGACTGGCGGTCGTCCTGCTTTACTACGTGGTGGTATGGATCAAGGTGGGCCGCGACCCTGCGGCCGGCACAATCGTGCCGCTATACGAGCCGCCGGACAACATGTCACCGGCCGCCATGCGCTATCTCAAGCTGATGAGCTTCGATGACCAGGCGTTCAGCAGCGCTATCCTGGACCTGGCCGCCAGAGGTTACATCACCATCAATCAGGAACGGTCGCGTGGCTATTACCTGATCCTGAAGAGAGACGCAGGCCGCTCTGCGCGCCAACTTTCTACCGATGAAAAGGCGCTGAAGGAAAAACTGTTTGATGGCCACACTACGGTTGAGCTCACCAACGTGAACCATTCGGCAATCTCCAATGCAAGAAGCGCTTTGAGCACGGCCCTGCACACCGGCATGGAAAAAATCTACTTCGTCACTAATGCCGGTTACCTGTGGCCGGGACTTGGGTTGTCTGTAATTGCCGCTGGAGGCATGTTGGCGGCCGCGAGCAACCAGATGGATGGCGCGCAGCCCGCTGTTGCCATCTTCATCACCATATGGCTGAGTGGCTGGAGCGTTGGCGTGGGTGCGCTGCTGCATGCGGTGGCCCGAGCGTGGAAGGCAGCCAAATCCAGCAAGGTTGCGGGAGGCGCCGGTGCTGTGGGCATCACTCTCTTCAGCATCCCGTTTGTGATTGGCGAAATTGTCGGCTTGGGAGTGTTGACCTGGGCCATCTCCGTGGTTGGCCTGCTGGTGATCATCCTGCTCGTTGGCGCCAATGTTCTCTTCCATCATTTGCTCAAAGCTCCCACTCGAGCAGGAAGACAGTTGCTGGACCGCGTTGACGGTTTCAAGATGTTTCTGACCGCGGTGGATGGGCATCGTCTGAGCACGATGGTTGCGCCCGGCAAAACTCCGGAACTCTTTGAACGCTTTCTGCCCTACGCCCTGGCTCTGGGCGTAGAACAGGCATGGTCGGAGCAGTTTTCTCAGGTACTCGCCATTGCCGGCGCTCCTGACAACCAGGCTGCGTATAGGCCTTCCTGGTACACCGGCACGTTCATTGCCTCATCACCGGCAGCGTTTGCTTCTTCCTTCAGCAACGGATTCTCCAGTGCTGTTTCTGCTTCAGCAACTGCTCCCGGATCGTCATCCGGAGGCGGAGGCTTCTCCAGCGGCGGCGGTGGCGGCGGTTCTTCGGGCGGCGGTGGGGGTGGTGGCGGCGGCTGGTGAGAGATTTCGTGGGGCTTTGTGTTCCCTCCTATATCCACAAGATATACCACAATATTTTGTAGCTTGACATTGGCTATAACACAAGGCATAATGAAGGCGAATAAAAATCGAAAATGATTGAAAAGGTAGGTTGTATAGGTGCCGAAACTGCTGATCGCCGGGTTCTCCAATGCGCGCCAGTTGCGTGTGATGGGTGGACTAGCAATCCGGTCGCAAAGCTATTTCGGATCCGGGTCCCTAGCTTCTCGCTCTCGCTTCAGTCACTGTTACGCATGTCAAACATTCAGAAATCATCAATAAAGACGCCGGTTGTTACTCTGTTACGCATCCTGGCACAAATATTGGTTCGAAGTTTGCCGGCAGCCAGGAGCTCGTACCTGGAAGCTGCTAGAATATCCGCCTATGTTGAAGCATATTGCCTGGAAAGACGTGGAAGTCGAACATGTGAATCCTTTGTTTGACCGCCAGATGATTACTGGTGAGAACCTCATGTTTGCGCGCATTGTTCTGAAGAAGGGCATGATTGTGCCCGAGCACAGCCACCTCAATGAACAGCTTACTTATATCGTAGATGGCGCTCTGAAGTTCTGGATTGATGGCAGGGAACTGGTGGTGCGCGCTGGAGAAGTGCTGTGCATTCCTCCGCACATGCCCCACAAAGCGGAGGCCCTGGAAGACACAGTTGATATGGATATCTTTTATCCTCCGCGCCAGGACTGGCTTAATAAATCAGACGCCTATCTGCGCAAGAGCGAACCCATAGCCAGCCGCTAACTTCGCCTTTAGAAATCGCCTGTCGCTGTCACCAGGCATCTCTCTTCTGATGGCCGGTATCGTTGAGTTAAAACAGGAGTCAGATCATGAAATCCTTTGTCACGTCTTTGACTGTCATCCTTCTTGTGTCAGCCGTTCTCTGCGCCGCTCAGGATCGCAAACACATTGTCATGAAACGGGCCACACCGGCTGCCGCTAATGCGCCCTTCAGTGAAGCTGTCCTGGTTGGCGACACGCTTTATATCGGAGGCCACATCGGCCTTGATCCGGCGACTGGCAAACCCGGCGCAACTCCTGAGGACGAGGCGCGTCTGGTGATGGAGGCGTTCAAGCACACGATTGAAGCGGCCGGAATGAAGATGGATGAGCTGGTTTCTGTCCAGGTCCATTGTTCCGATGTGAGTTTCTTCGATGCTTTCAACGGAGTCTACCGGACGTACTTCCATGGAAATTATCCGGCACGCGCGTTTGTCGGATCCGGCAAGCTCCTCTTCGGTGCGCGCTATGAAATATTGGGGATTGCGGTCAAAAAGAAGTAGTTTCCTGCAAAGAAAACCGCCGTAGACATTTTGACTTTCTGCTCACTACTAAGTCTAATTACTATTCGTTAATTTCAGGGAGCAATGTTCGTCATTTAGCCCGCGAAGCCGACTGGCACGCGGAGCGGGCTCGTCATAAGCGCAGAACGAGGTTCGGTGGGGCGAGATTTTTAAGCGGTTTGGAGCGAAGCGACATGAACACTAGGGAAGCGGTAATAGTAGACGCGGTACGTACGCCCATGGGCAGGCGAGATGGGATGCTGCGCAACTGGCATCCCGTGGACTTGCTCGCCCACACTCTAGGAGGCTTGGTGCAGCGCAACCGGCTCAGTCCGGAGATGGTGGATGATGTGATCGCGGGCTGCGTGATGCAGGCAGGCGAACAAGCTTATAACATTGGGCGTAATGCCGTGCTGGCCGCGGGATTTCCGGAATCCGTTCCCGCCACCACCGTGGATCGTCAATGTGGGTCGAGCCAGCAGGCCATTCATTTCGCCGCTCAGGGTGTGCTTGCCGGAAGCTACGATGTCGTCATTGCTTGCGGCGTTGAAAGCATGACGCGTGTGCCGATGGGATCTTCGGCGAAGAATGGGCCGGGAAAGCCTTTTGGCCCGGCGGTCCTGCAGCGCTACAACAATGCTCAGTTCAACCAGGGCCTGAGCGCCGAGATGCTCGCGTCACGCTGGGCGCTAGAGCGCCGCCGCCTGGATGAATTCAGCCTGGAGAGTCATCGTCGGGCAGCTCGCGCTACCCAGCAGGGTTGGTTTTGTCGCGAGATTTTGCCGACTACGGCGGAAACCGCCCAAGGCACTGCTCAGGTATCGCGTGACGAAGGTATTCGCGCTGACACCACTCTGGAGAAAATGGCAAGCCTCAAGCCGGCGTTCAAAGAAGATGGCTGTATCACGGCGGCCAATTCTTCACAGATCACAGATGGCGCTGCTGCTGTCCTGATTATGGAGCGGTCTACCGCCGAACGACTCGGACTACGGCCTAGGTCGCGCTTTGTAGGGTTTGCCTTGGCAGGAGATGATCCCGTCATGATGCTTACCGCGCCCATCCCGGCTACACGCCGCATTCTCGAACGGACCGGACTCAAGCTCGAACACATGGACCGCATTGAGATCAACGAGGCTTTTGCCAGCGTCGTGCTGGCCTGGCAGGCGGAAACCAAGGCGGACCTTTCACGCGTGAACGTGAACGGTGGCGCGATTGCGTTGGGGCATCCCCTGGGGGCCAGCGGCGCTCGCCTGATGACCACGCTGGTCCATGAACTCGAGCGTAGCGGCGGCCGCTATGGCTTGCAAACCATGTGCGAAGGCGGTGGCATGGCGAACGCAACCGTCATTGAACGATTGCAATGAGGAGATCATGAAAATTGCAGGCAAAAGTGCGCTGGTCAGCGGTGGTGCCTCCGGGCTAGGTGCGGCCACAGTTCGCATGCTCGTTGCTGCCGGCGCTCGCGTCATGATTGCTGATCTGAATGAGCAAGCGGGCAAGGCTCTGGCACAGGAATTAGGCGAGGCGGCCTCATTCATCAAAATGGATGTCACCAGCGAAGCAGAAGTGCAAAACGCGGTGGATCAAGCCGTCCAACATTTTGGCGCACTGCATGTAGCCGTTTCGACTGCCGGAATTGGCGTTGCAGAAAAACTGATTGGGAAAAACGGATTGCATGACCTGGAGAAGTTCAT
>DATDGH010000062.1:0-2215 GCA_036522215.1 Candidatus Angelobacter sp.
GACCCCGGTCATCGGGTCATCGGAATAAAACACCCCCCTTCCTATAGATAACGACCTTCTCGACGAAATCCTAAGAGCATTTTTTGAAACGATGTGGCCGGTTCTTTTGAGGCGGGCTAAAACGCCATTGCCTTATCCGATCTTCAACCTCGCCGCCAGGCTTTGTTGAACCTGGCGGAACGCTGGCCTTTCCATATCTGTTGTGAATCCCTGGGGGCCGTGATCTGGCTCCAAATCTGGCTCCAAACCCTTGACATCACAAAGACACGACTCTTAGACTCCCTGCACTCCGGCCATTCGGTCCTGAGAGGAATGTTGGAGTGGAAGCCGATTACATTCTGGAAACGAAAAGCCTGGCCAAAGAATTTAAGGGATTCGTTGCGGTCAGCGAGGTGAATCTGCGCGTTCGCAGAGGAGCCATCCATGGTCTCATTGGACCCAATGGCGCTGGTAAAACGACGGTCTTTAATCTATTAACCAAGTTTCTCTCGCCGACTCGCGGCAGCATCTTCTTTAGTGGCAAGGACATCACGCGAGAGAAGCCTGCGGAAATTGCGCGCCGAGGCCTGGTCCGTTCCTTTCAGATCTCTGCTGTTTTTCCCCATTTGACCGTGCTGGAGAACGTACGCATCGGCCTGCAGCGGCAAATCGACTCCTCCTTTTCCTTCTGGCGAAGCGAGGAGGCACTGAAAAAACTGGATTCCCGCGCGCTCGAAATTCTTGAACAGGTAGGGCTGCAAGCTTTTGCCAAAGTTGCGGCAGTAGAGCTGCCCTATGGCCGCAAGCGCACACTGGAGATCGCGACCACTTTGGCGCTCGATCCTGTGGTGCTGCTTTTGGACGAACCCACACAGGGGCTGGGCCTGGAGGATGTGGAACGGGTAAAAGATTTGATCCGGGAGGTTGCGTCCAGTCGCACCGTCCTGATGGTAGAACACAACATGAGTGTTGTTGCCGGTCTATGCAGCGTGATTACCGTTCTCCAGCGTGGCTCAGTGCTGGCCGAAGGCAGCTATGCCGAGGTCTCCGCCAACCCGCAGGTTCTGGAAGCTTACCTTGGAGCAAGTCAATGACTGAGACTCGCGGAGTTGAATACCTGCGAGTGACGGACCTGCACGCCTTTTATGGCGAGTCGCACATCCTGCATGGAATGGATTTCACCGTCAATCGTGGAGAATTGGTTACCTTGCTGGGCCGAAACGGCGCCGGCCGAACCACCACGGTAAAAACCATTCTGGGATTGGTTGAAAAACGCACCGGCTCAGTGATGGTTAACGGGCGCGAGACCATTCACTGGCCGGCGCACCGGATTGCCCGTCTGGGAGTAGGATATTGCCCTGAGGAACGGGGCATCTTTTCCAGCCTGACAGCCGAGGAGAACCTGCTGCTGCCCCCGATGTTATCCAGCCAAGGGCTGTCACTGGACGAGATTTATGCCATGTTTCCCAACCTGAAAGAGCGCAAGCGCAGCCAGGGCACGCGGCTTTCCGGTGGTGAACAGCAAATGCTGGCCATGGCGAGAATTTTGCGCACCGGCGCGCGCTTGCTGTTGCTGGACGAGGTATCGGAAGGGTTGGCGCCCGTGCTCGCCCAGAAGCTGGGGCGTGTAATTATGGACTTGAAGCAGAGAGGCTTCACCATTGTTCTGGCAGAACAAAACTTTCGCTTCGCTTCAGCGCTGGCAGACCGCATGTATGTAGTCGAGAGAGGGCGTATCGTTTTAGAGGTGGAGCAACGACAACTGGCAGAGAGTAAAGAAACAGTAGAACGATTATTGGGTATTTGACCAAACCCGAGGAGGAAATCAGATGAAGCGCAGATTGATAGGCATGATTCTGGGATGGTCGTTGTTATTTGTCTGTAGTCAGGCGTTCCCACAAGCCAAGCCTGGAGGCACGATTTCAGACGGAGTAGTGAAAATCGCGGTGCTCACCGATATGTCTGGACTCTATGCGGACATAGGCGGTCCAGGCTCAGTGGCCGCGGCCCAGATTGCTATCGACGAAATGGGCGGCAAAGTATCAGGAGCGCCGATCCAGTTGGTCTCCGCCGATCATCAGAACAAAGCTGATGTAGGCGCAAACAAAGCGCGCGAATGGTTCGATACACAACAGGTGGACCTGATTGTAGATGTACCCAACTCCAGCGTCGCTTTGGCAGTGAGCAAAGTTGCCAACGAGAAACATCGCCTGTTCATGGTGGACAATGCCGGTAC
>DATDGH010000063.1:0-8190 GCA_036522215.1 Candidatus Angelobacter sp.
ATAGCGTGGTGGCATGCAGGAAGTCGCCTTTGCGGTAGTAAGCAATTCCCAGCTCGCGGCCAATTTCAGGTCGAGAAGGCATTTTTTGCTGGAGCGCGGTCAGTCGCGTAATCGCATCGTCGAGACGTCCCTGGTTGATCAACGCACGGGCAGCGGCCAGCTCGGCGTCGGGCGATTGTTCTTGTTGGGCGACCACAAAAGAGCAAACCAGCAACAGCAAGAGCATGTAACGCATAGATCAACTCCCGTTAGGGGTTTTAGTGCGAGGGCTGCGGCGCCTCAGCGATCCGCTCCCCTGTTCCTTCCTTCAGACTCGAGATCCTGTCCACCGGCAGGTTATGAAAACGCTCTAGGAGTCCGTTAGGCCAGCGCACGTCGGCATAGCCGACATCAGCGGCGGGTCCCAGTCCAAAATGCAGACGCTGATCGTTGACTGAGAGATAGCTGGACGCGCTGCGTATCTCATCCACCAGCGTGCGAGTAGCCGTCTTGAGCGTAACCCGCGCGCCGATAGCGCCGGCATTCGAGACCACTCCTGTCAGGCGCAGCGTAATCCAGTGATTTGCGGTATGGGCGCGGTTCACCAGCAAACTGGGAGCGGCGTTCATGTTTACGACGACCACTTCCATTTGGCCGTCGTTCCAGAGGTCGCCGACGGCGAGTCCACGCGCCGATGCTGCCGTGGTGATACCTGGCCCCGCAGAGGCGGAGATGTCACGGAATGTGGTGCCCTGACGGTTCCAGTACACCAGTTTGGGCTCGCGATAAGTAATATCGAGCTTAAGGCTATCCACTTCGGGATAAACGTGGCCGTTGGCGACGATCAGGTCAGGCCAGCCATCGTTATCGAAATCGCAGAACGCTGCGCCCCATCCGAGGTAGCGGGTATTGCGCGCCAGACCGGTGCGGACGGTGGTGTCCGTGAACGTGCCGTCATGGTTATTGCGATACAGGGTGGAACTGTCGTCGGAGAAGTTGGTGCGGAACAGGTCGAGCCAGCCATCGCCGTCATAATCGCCGACAGCAACACCCATTCCCGCCTGTTCGCGCCCGTCCTCGTTGTAGGCCACGCCGGCAGAAAGGGCAACATCGGTGAAGGTGCCATCGTGATTGTTTCGATAAAGGATGCTGGGAGTGCTGTCGCAGGCGACGTAAATATCGGGCCAACCGTCATTATCGAAGTCGAGAGTGGTTGCAGCAAAGCAATAATGGCCGAGCGTCTGTGGTATCTTCGCTGCCTTAGTCACTTCTTCAAACATCCCGTCTCCGCGATTGTGATAAAGGTGATTGATGCCCGCGGGCAGCCCGCGTGGCCCGCAGAACACAGCCAGGCCCTTCCATTGGCAAGTGGGCGCGCTGCCCGGCTGGGGAAGCTTGGTCAAGTCCAGGCCCGCGTAAGTGGCAACAAACAGATCGAGTTTGCCATCGCGGTCATAGTCGATGAATGTGCAGCCGGTGCTCCATGTGCCGTCGCCTGCGACTCCCGCAGCTTTAGCAACCTCCTCAAAAGTGCCGTCGCGCCGGTTGTGGTAGAGGCGATTTTGCCCGAAGGAGGTCACAAAGATGTCGGGCCAGCCGTCATTATCTATGTCGCCGACGCACACACCCTGCCCCCACCCACTGGCGCCAGCCAATCCAGCACGCACGGTAACGTCTGTGAAAGTGCCGTCGTGATTATTGCGGTAAAGGTGGTTCGTAGGCTGTTGGCCGGGTAGTGAAGTCAGGGTAGTGCCATTAACAATGAAGATGTCGGGCCAGCCGTCATTATCGTAATCGAAAATGGCCACCCCGGTGCCGGTGCTCTCGATGATGTAATCTTTGCGGTCGGCACGTCCGAAGATATTTTCAGCCGTAAGCCCTGCTTCGCGCGCCCGATCCACAAATTCCACTGCTGATTTGGCGGCGTTGTTCTGAGTGGAAACTACCGGCGCGATAAGGACGAAGAGCAAGACCGAACCCACGATCGCGATTCGGATACGTCTCATGCTGCTCACGGAAAGCTGCCCCCGGATGAAGTGGGATCAGTGTAACCCAGCCGCAGCACATCAGGAATCACGGATGCGCGCATCGTAAAAGAGGGAATGGTATGATGCGGCCGGTTCTATAATTTTGGTATGTGAGAAATGCCGTGCGCTTGCGTGCTCAACTCGTCCTCTTGATCCTGCTGATCGGGGTTTCCTTGCTCGCACAAATGGACCAAGGCAGCAGAGTTGTTCTTCAGCTCACCATCGTGCTTGAGGGTGAGAAGATCCCCACGGCGGAACAGTTGACGGTCACGTTGCTGGATGGCTGGGGAAACGTCGTGATTGCCCAGGATACAAGAACTGGTTTTCTGCAGTTCGAAGTCCGGTCTGGCCTCCATCGTCTGCACATCAGTGGCCCCGGTATCGAGACCTACTTTGGCGAGTTCACAATCGGCAACACTCCCACCTGGTCGGAAACCGTCCAGGTCCAGCCCAGGAAAACCAAGCTGGCGGAAAAGAAGTCAACTCAACCCCTCGCCGCGGTGCGGCTCAAGATTCCGCACAAAGCAAAAGACGAGTACCACAAAGCGGAAACAGCATTGAAGAAGAACGATATCAAAACGGCGAGGTTGCATCTGAACCAAGCCATCGCGTTGTACCCGAAATACGATTTGGCTTACTTTGAGTTGGGAAAGCTGGAAATGGACCTTGGTGATGGTGAGGCAGCCAGAACGGACTTCGAACAGGCGGTGAAGTTGAATGATGGTTTTGGCGATGCGCAACGCGAGCTGGCCAAGATCCTGCTTGCGGAAAAGAATTACGCCGGTGCTGAACCGGCGTTGTTCGCCGCGCTGCGCAGCGACCCCGGCGATTTGTGGACCCTCTCGTTCACTGCGCTTACCGAACTGGAGCTTGGCAAATATGTTGAGGCGTTAGCCTGTGTCGCGCGCGTCCACTCGGTAAAACATCAGGGTTACGCCAGCGTGCACCTGATTGCGGCGGCGAGCCTCGAATCCCTGCATCGCCCGGAAGAAGCTCGCGCCGAGTACCAGCAGTACCTCTCTGAAGACCCAAACGGCAGCAATGCCGAACGCGCGCGCCAAGGACTGGCGCGCTTGAGCGGCCCGCAAAAATAGCGCAAGTTGCCTGAACCTCAATCTCTGCAAGGTTGGAAAAAATGCCTGGCTGAGCCGCCCTCAGTGGACCGGCGCTTGCAGACTCTGAATCTGTTGTTTCGCCACAGCAGCCCGAGGATCGCTTGCGTCTTCAGCCAGGAATTGCTTGTATTCCCGGATTGCTTCATCTCGCCTGCCGAGTGATTGCAGCGCCGTTGCGGCGATCATGTGCGCGTAAGCGTAACCGGTGTGGTCTTTGAAAGAATGCACGTGCCGCGCAGTGAGTACTGCCGCGTCCAATTGATGCGTCAGCGCCTGGCAATAGGCCAACAACGTCAGGGTCTTCAAGTCAGTGGGATTCAGGCGATTGGCGGCCTGCAAGGGTTCCAAAGCACCCTGCAGGTTCTGTTGCTGGATCTCCAGCACGCCCAGATTCTGATAGGCCGAGGTCAACTGCGGATCGCTTTTGACAGCAGCCTGGAACTCATCGCGTGCGCGTTGCACGTCTTTCAGGTTCAGCGCCGCCACTGCCAAATTATGGTGTGCAAGGGCGAACTCAGGATACTCCGCGATCGCGGATGCGTAGAGCTCTTGGGCTTTGCCGTTTTCGCCCTGTTTCAAGGCGGCGTTGCCTTTTTCGAAATCCGCTCTGGCCTTCTTCGGAACCTTAGAATACATGGCAATGTCGTACGGCATTGGCATGAATAGAGTGTCCCGCATCGTTGCAGTGTCCATGCTTCTGCCAAACCGCTGAATGGCGCGGAGATTCTCAAAGCGCTGGTTCATCTCGTTTGGATCTGGGGTGCCGTACGGGGCGCCCTGAGCCCATGCCAGGCCACAGATCAGCAACGAGCAGAAGATTGACAAGGTAGAAAAAGAATGCCGCATGATTACCTCCATGGGGCGCAGTGGGTACTTTGCGAACAACCGCGCAAGCGAGCAACAAAGAACGTAAAACGATCTGAAGATTTGATGCAAGTTACAAGAGAAAAAAGGGCTGGGCCTGCGCCCAGCCCGTATTCGTTTGCGTCAGAAGTCGACGCGGACGTTAAGGTTCAAGAACCGAGGTGACGTGTACTGGTTGCTCGTCTTGCCAAAGTTCGCCGACGCGATGTTAAGAGTCGGGTCGTTGAACTCCATGTGGTTGAATACGTTGATGGCTTGCATTCCGATTCCCAGTTTGAAGCGCTCGGTAATGGGGATGGCCTTGCTGATGGCCATATCCATGTTCCAGCGGGGGAAGCTCCGAAGGGCGCCGGAGCCGGTCCTCTGGTCAGCGAAGAGCAATCCAGTGAACTGATTGGGATTGGGGTTGGCAAACGCCGTCACACTTCCATCAGAGTTGTAGTGCGAGGACGAAGTGGTAGGAGCGCCCGAGGTCGGGAGATAGGCGCTAAGAATACCAGATTGATCCCCAGAGCCAAACTCCTCGCCACCCCCGCCATTGTTCACGCTCAGCGGGATGCCGGAAGCAGCGATGAACTGGCCTGAAAATGTCCAGCCGCCGATGATCCTGTCCAGAATGTTGTTGCCCCGTCCAATGAAATGATTCTTTCCGAACGGGAGATCATAGACGTAGAACAGGTTAATGGTGTGGCGACGGTCGAACTGCGATGGACCGTAATCGCGGTGAGGATTAAAGTTGTCCGACGGCGTGATGAACACGTTCTCCTGGGTGAAGCCAACGGTGTCGAGCGAATGGGACCACGTGTAGTTGGCCTGGAACAGCAATCCACGGCTGAACTGCTTGCGTATGGATACATAAGCAGAATGGTAATTGGAGTTGCCATTCGAGGTAGTGGTCTGGAAGTTGTCGATCTGCTTGTCCAGATAGGGAAGGCCGATCTGGTTGTCAAAGATATTGGTGACCAGTCCGTTGAGGAAGTTGTTTTTCTCCTTAGCCGCCACGCTGGCGGTACCTCCTGGTCCAAGCAGGGTTTCCCAGAAGGGTTGAGGTGCCACGGGGTTACCTGCCCGCAGCGCCGAGGCAACTGCATCGTAGGCTGCGGCAAAGGTCTGTCCCCCTTTGACCAGCATATACGGCACCTGATTCATATCATCCACAGTGTAGAGGTGATGGGCCATTCTCCCTACGTAGCCAATCTCCAGCAGAGTGTTTCCTGGCAATTGACGCTGAATGCTCAAGTCCCAGGTGTCCTCCACTCCCACCCTGCGGTGCGGGTCGATGCGGAAGTCGAGGGCTTCGAACGGGCTGTTCACACCCGGAATCAGAGGCGGCGTAAGGGCTGCAAGTGCCGGGAGGGGGACACTGCTACCGTCCACGCCGATGCGGAAGGCATTAGTAGGATCGGTCTTTCCCAATGTGCCGCAAGCATCGGTGGTTGTCACCCTGCGGCAGGTCACGGTATTGCCAAACCCGATGCCGAGGGCAGGGGTCATGACCAGACCAACGCCGTTCAGGCGGTCGTGGAAGCGGCCGTACCCGGCCCGGATCACGGTCTTCCGATCACCCAGAATTCCCTTCATGAAGTTGGAGGGATTCCAGGCAAAGGACAAGCGTGGCTCAAAGTCATTCCACTCGGGGTTGTAGGGATACTTCATGCCCAGGGACTTGATGGACGCAAAGCCCAACTGCGGAGCAAATACTTTACCCTGGGCAGCCGCTGAAGCCAGGTTGGTAAGGAAGTCGCTATAAATGATCGGCTTCCCCGTGGTGGTGTCGATCATGATGGTCTGCAGGCCTGAATTCTCGAAGGGAGGCGTCTGCGCACCCCATCCTAAGCCGAGGGTGACGGAGAGAGTGGAGGTCATTCGCCAGGTATCGGCGAAGTACAGGTTGTACCAGTCGACAATCGTGTCCTGATGGAGAGGCGTGCCGGGAGCGTTGGGACTGAAGTCTGCCCCACGGGTCAGCAATTGCGACGCGTGGGAAATCATGCCCGTGGTCGCTACGTAGGCGTTCTGCCAGGTATTGATACAACTGGTTGAAGCGCAGTTCGGGGGCAGGAAGTTGGATGCGAACGCAGCAATGTCTGACGTCTTGTCAGCGAAATAGACAGGATTGGTCAGAGCGCCCACTACTTTATCGTCGCGGGTGTGAGTGAAGTGCTCATGCCGGATCTCGCCGCCAAAGCTCAAGATATGCTTGCCTTTGATCCAGGTCGTACTGTCACCCCAGGTAAAGTCCTTGCCGTTCCAGGTGCGGCTGCGTGCGTTCTGGGTGTCGATGTTCAGCGGCACCAATCCGGCGGTAACGTTTTCGGCAAAGATCTGAACCGCTGCCGCCGTTCCTGAAACCTGCGGGAAGGGCGAGACCGGCTTCCACTGCCACCAGTGCCGCAGCCAGTTGAAGTGGGCCTCAGTGGTGAGGTTGGGGCCTATGTGCCCGGTACCGCCGAAGGTCAGGTAACGGGGCTGGGTGGGCAAGCTGCGCGTCGCCACGGCACTGCCCAGGGTATCTCCTGGGAGCAGACCGCCGATATCGGCTTGGCCAGAACCCACGCCGTCACTGACTGCATAGTGATAGGACGTGTTGAGGTCCCAGTCTTTGGTGAGCTTGTAATCGAATTTGGCTACGGCAAAGTTGTCGCGGACAATCACCGGCACGGAGGTATCAAATCCGATGGCATTCAGGCCATCACCTTCTGTCAGGTTATTGCCGTGCGGCATCTTTGCCCAGATAGAAGAGATCACCGGGCTGAGGCCTTTGCCGCGAGGATCGCAGGCCAAAGTGCCTGCAGCGCCGCAGCCGGTGCCGCTAAGCAAGTTGACCTGGTGCAGCACACCAGAATCGTCCTTGTATTGGATGATGCCCTGCCGCATCAGGTCGCTGGGTACATCCCTGGTGAGAGGATTGCCCGTCTTGAAGTCGTGACCTTCATACATGATGAAGAAGAAGGCCTTGTCCTTGAGGATAGGCCCGCCAAGCCGGCCGCCAAAGCGGTTGTCAATCCAGATTCCACGTGGCTTGCCCACCTTATTCAACTGCCAGAGATTGGCATTGTAGTCAGTATTCTGGTTGTTCTCGTAGGCCGCACCATGCCAGGCATTCGTCCCACTGCGTGTGACCATCTGCACCTCGCCACCCGTAGAGCGCGCAAAGGTGTTGGAGTTGTTGGTCACCACACGCATTTCTTGAAGACTTTCTACCGGCGTGGGAATGGCCGCGCGCGGAGTGGCCGCGAAGCCGCTGGCCGCCTGCTGAGCATAGCCACCGCCGCCTTCGGTATTGCTGGTGGCATCGCCACCATCCACCATGAAGGTATTCTGATCGGCGCGGGCGCCGGCGATACCGCCTCCAGTGGTGTTGGTTTCGCCCGATCCAGGCCTACCGTTGAATCCTGGCTGCGCCAGAGGCTGAATTAGCAGGATGGCCGTAGCATCCCGGTTCAAGCTGGGCAGCTTTTCCAGCGCTTGCTGATCGAAGACATTGCCCACGCTGGCATCCAGGGTCTGGAGTTCGTTACCCGTGGACTTGACCTCAACCGTGATGTTCTCTGCGCCTACCTTCAGCTTGACATTGGAAGTTGTAGTGACGCCAACCCGAACTTGCTGGCCCGTCACCTTGGATGTCTCAAAGCCTTTCTTTACCACCGTCAGGTCATAGATCCCCGGTGGTAAGTTGACTATGAGGTAATGACCATCAGCTTGGGTGTTCGTCTTTTGAGTGGCGCCGGTTTCCTTGTTGGTGAGAGTAACCTCGGCGCCTGGAATCACTGCATCCTGGGGATCGGTGACGACACCGGAAACGGTGCCGCCGCTTCCACCCTGTGCCCATGCCGGCATGCTTTGCAGGACCAGCAAGAACATCAGAGCGACGACAGACAAAAGGAGACTGCGCCGTAGAAACGGCGTGGAAGTGAGTGCTTTCATCCTGCCCTCCTGAGATTGATTTTTCTTTTTTTCAGAGCCCCTTGAAGCTCTACAGACTAGAAGTCCCGTTGTTCAATAAAAGGAGTGCTTCGACTACATTGCGCGAAACTCTAGCACATTGGGCAAGAAATGTACATGCAAAGTGGGGTCTGGCTACACTCAGAGAATCAGGACTTATGTCTTTTTAGTTTACCTCGAAGCGGAGCGAGAGGTCCCTACCGCCTTATAAATCGCATCCAGGCTCCATTTTTAAAGGTCACACTATTTCTGAAAATGCT
>DATDGH010000064.1:0-3741 GCA_036522215.1 Candidatus Angelobacter sp.
GTTTCCCGGCTGCGCTGGGATGCGCAGAAACGCCGCCTCTCGGCCTCGCTCTCCGCCCCTTTCCGGCGTGATCCAAAATGGAACTATCGCCTGGGCGTGGATCTGCGCGATGAAAACTGGGAGATCCGCAAGTCGTTCACCGGACCGGCGCCGCCGCTGGCAGGACTCAATCTGCGCCGCGAAGAACTGCACGCAGAGATCACGCGACTAATCGGCGGACGCCTGAGCTGGTCGGCGGACGCGCAACTCTCGCATCGCGACTACCGCGATGTGCTTGCCGGAACTGCTTTGACTCCTGCCATGCTGGCGCCGGGCTATGAACTGTCTGAAGAGCTGCGGATGAAATATGACTTGTGGCGTCTACCGGAACGAAGGTTCACGCTGGGCAGCCAGGTATCTTTTCAAACCGCGCACCTGTGGTCGAATCCCGGACAATCGTTCGCCAAATTGCAGGCCGCCCTGGATTCAAAGTGGCTGCCGCGCTCGCGCGGTGACGACTACGCCACCCGCTGGGACTTGAGAGCAGGAGACACGTTCGGCCACGCTCCCTTCGATGAACTATTCATGCTTGGCCTGGAAAGAGACAACGATCTCTGGCTGCGTGCCCACATCGGCACACGCGATGGCCGTAAAGGCAGCTCACCTTTGGGTTATCGCTACTTTCTATCCAATTGGGAAACAGACAAGAACGTTTACCGCAACGGCATTGTCACCTTCAAACTTGGGCCGTTTGTGGACACGGGAAAAATTGGCGGAGCGTCCTCCGCATTGGCTGCCGACAAATGGTTGTGGGACACAGGAGCGCAATGCAAGATTTCAGTACTCGGCATTGGCGTTTCAGTGATCTACGGAAAGGATCTGCGCTCGGGCAATAATGCGTTCTATACGATCATCGGAAGATAAACCCATGCGCCTTTCCTGCAATACGCGTACAATGTTGCGCGTCTAAACAATCAACAACAAACAAGAGAGCAACTATGAACTGGACGCATTATCTCCTGGCAGTAGTTGTATCCGGTGTGGCTACATCTTTCACTGACTGGTTTTTCATGGGAGTTCTCTTCCATGATAAATATCTGGCAGCTCCCGAGATTTGGCGGGGCACCCCGGGAAAACCGGAAGGCGGCCGAATCTTCATCTCCTCCCTCCTGGGCCTGGTGAGCTGTGCGGCTTTTATCTACCTTTGCTGGCTGACGAACATGCTCACGGCAAAAGCAGCGTTGACACTCGCGTTTATTGTCTGGCTCGCAGGCCCATTGCCGCTGATTCGGACGAACATCGCGTGGATCAGAATGCACCCGCTGCTCGGCGTTTCACATTCACTTGGCTGGCTGGCGCGGTTTGTGGTGAGTGCATTGATAGCAGTGTGGCTGATGTAGCCAGGCCACAGCCCCGCCACCGGCAGGCCGGATTGAATAATCTGTGACTCTTTGGCAAGCAAATTGGTAGCGTACGCAACGACTATCTGGGAAAATTTGCGCCGTGCATGATCCACATTACGAAGGCCAGGGCGGTCAGGACAGCGGCGTAGTAAGCCGTCATTTTTGGGCTACCCTGGGGCGGCTCATCTCTGGTAAATAGTCGCCACAGCATTCCCGCAGCCACCAGCAGAAATGTCCCTTGCCAGAATAGATAGGCCAAGCCAAGGCTGGCAGCCAGAAGCAGCGCGCGCTCAACTTTGCTGAGGGCGAGCGCAGCCTGTCCGCCATCGAGAATGAAGACTGGAATCAGGTTCACCACATTCAACCATGCGCTGGTTCCGGCCAATGCAGCCCAGATGGGGTCTCGTGTCTGATACCAGATTAATCCGCAGACGGCGGATCCAAACCAGCCTGCCAGCGGTCCTGCAAGACTGACCGCGGCACGAGTCTCCAGGGAGACGCCCATGGCTTGCCATTTCACATACGCACCCAGGCCGGGCAGGAAGACCGGCATATTCGCAGGCAATCCTCTGCTCTTGATGTCAATGTAATGGCCCATCTCATGGAGCAGGATCAGGCAGGCAAAACCGACTCCGAACCTCCATCCCCACAAAGACCAATAGACCACAATGAAACCAGCAAAGCTCAGGAGGAATTTGAGCTTGTAAGCAAGCAGCAGAAAGGTCTTGCCCTTGGCTAAAATCACCGCGAGCGGGCCGACCGGGGCCAGCCATTTCGCCCACTTCTTCCGCGTATCTGGCGCGCCCGGCGCGTGAAGGGTGGCTTCCAGTTCACGAATGTGTCCACGAATCCATTCGGCCTGCTTGGATGGCGGTGGCAACAGAGGCAAAACAGCCTGCCATTGCTCGCGCGCGTCCCATAAAGAACCATTGGCTTCAAGGGCGCGGGCACGGGCGGCTCCCCGCTCCAGTTGCTCTTCGTGCACCAGGGCATGGCACTGCGGGCAGTCGAGCGCTCCCGCTGGAAGCGGGGTCGAACAGCGCCGGCAGTTGCTCGCCAGTTGAGGATTAACAGTGGAGGACACAGCGATCCAGTTACCTTAAATCACTGTATCAAAGTTTCGCCCCTTGCGACTCCATATTGCCGTTGACAGCATCAAGCAGCGGCTCGCGGCTTGCCGGCCGTCATCTTCCAGGCAATGTTCATCCCCACAAACAAGATCACCAGGCCGATCACGCCGCGGAAGGTATCCGCCTTCAACTCCTGGAACGGAGCAGTCAATCCTGTTTGAATCAGATCGCCTATGGGCATGATGGTAAACACCTCGGGAAACTGGAACCGAATAATGGGGATAATCGACAGGGACACTGCTGCGTAAGTAAGCAAGGCAGCCGTGATCTGATATTGTCTTCCGCCGATTCCCTTGGACCCCATCATCATCGCCTTGGCGATGATGAAGCCAACGGCCAATGACATGTAGCCTATTTCGATCTTCGTCAGGATCACAAAACCTGCATACAGGCAGCAGCCAATGGCTGCTCCAATCAAGCCAAGGAGCAAGGCGCGGGGAAATGCGCCATCTGCGCCGGGCGCGGGAGCACTTGGTGGAGGTGGTGGTGGTGCATACTGGGCAGTACCGAATTGAGGGTTGTCAGGCATGCGGGGAAAATATCATGAGATGCGGCCGGGACAAAGAGAAATCTATTACTGCTGGTTCCCCTTAATTTTTTGGCTTTTGCGGTAATTCCCAGAACTACAATTCTGGTATGAGCATGAAGAAGATAAAAAGCACGAAAGAAGGTTATCCACATCCCGGAATCAGCATGCACAAAATGCCGGTGGGCGCTGGGGTTGCAGGCTTCTTATTTGCCGTGGGAATGACCGTGGTATTCCTCATGAAACTGCCGGAACTTTGGCCCTTCCTGGTGGGAGCCATTGTCCTGGGCGGTGCGGTTGCCGTTTTCCTGCGCTGGCTTCACCGCAAAGGAACCAGGCCTCTGCCCCATATTTACTCACGGTAATTCCTCTGTGGTTCAAGGTTGGTTGTGCTAACTACCAATTACTAACTACTAATTACTGTTTTCTCCTTAAATACCTCAATCATCCAAACCACTACCACCAGCAACGCCAGTGAGACCAGCGACAACACTAGTTTGTTCCACAACAGCCGGTCGAATTCTCGCGTGCCCCCAAAAAATGTCGGGCTACACCAGTAGATGAACTCGGAGAGAGCGGCAATGATCAACGTGAATCCCACCCAGCGATTCAGCCGCTTGTAGATCACAATTCCCAGCACCAGCAGCACCAGGCCGATGGTCCAGAAGAACCTGAGTCCATGGATCTCTTCTGTCTTTCGTTC
>DATDGH010000065.1:0-5579 GCA_036522215.1 Candidatus Angelobacter sp.
ACTGATGACCACGAAGATGAACATGGCGACTAACAATTCCACCAGTGAAAACCCGGCCGACCTTCGCAGAGTTGGAGGAGCAATGAACGACTTTTTTCGAATTTTCATGGGCGCACCATACTAGTTTGGAATGAACCTGCTGCTGCTCCCGCTGACGGTGTCTGCAATGTAACCAGGGCGGTGATACGTCTGACTCCGTTCACGGGAGTATTCTGCTCGATCAGCCAGCGCCGCTTGAACACGAGCATGTCACCAGTAGGAGCCGGGGGATTGCCGGCGGTAAACTTGGAGGACGCCTGGCCGTTAGGACTGTGATTTATTGTCCAGTAACCGTTTACTCCCCCGCTTTTGCCAGTGGTGATTTCAGTCGAGAGGCCGTTGCTGGTGGAAATCTGGACCTGATCAAAATAGTCAACCAATTGGCTCACGGTGCCGACAGTATTGGTTTGTGATACATCGGTCGTGAGACTGCCGCCAGCCACCATGGCCGGATCGATTGAGGGATAGCGATTCAGATCCTCGAGTTTTTCCGAGGTCAGCAGTGCCTCATCGCTCATATAACGGGACTGGCTGGTATTCAAGTTCATTTTGTTCATCGTCCAAGCGGCGGCGAGCAGGCCGAAGGCGAGGACAAAAACTGCGCACATGACTTCGATCAAAGTGAAGCCGCGTGAACCGCGCACTTTAGGGAGTAACCGTGATCTTTCCATAGTTTGTTACCGTAAAAGTTTCCGGGGAACCTGCATAAGTCAGAATGAAAGTCTGAGCACCAGTTGTAGCCTGTACAAGCCCGCTGGGATGAAAAAGCAGTGTTGTGTCCGCATTGATCGTCGCCGCAACTGAAGAGCCGGACAAGGGGACAGTTCCACCAACGTTCGCCCAGCAAGGAGCGGTCGGCGGAAGGCACGGATTGCTCTGGAATTGGTAAGTTGAGGCTGCCTTATTCAAAACCAATTGGTATTGATAACCATGAGAGATGGCTTGGTAACGAGCAGATTGGATGGCTCCGCTGACGGAGACTACTGCACTGCGGATGCTCAACGTCTTGCCGGCGTTTCGCACCAGAGGAATGGCTATCGCGGTAGCAATGATGACAATGGCAACAGTCACCACCAGCTCAACTACGGTGTAGCCAAGGGCCCGGGCCGACGCCCGTTTGACTAAAGCAGATCGATTGTCGGCCTCAAGACGGTAATTCTTGAGAATTTTCCCCATTCATCACCTGAGACAATCTTCGGTACTCTCATAGGTGTACCTTAGGGGTAAAGCTGGGCAAAGTGACGAAAGTACCTTTTCAGGCCCACACATTTCGTAACCGGGGTGAAGAAGGGAGCTTGCTGGAGCTGTTATTTGTAGGCGGCAGTGGCGCGCCGGGCAGGGACATAGGAACAGTTTGTGCCGTCGTCGTGCTTCTCAAAACAGTCCAGGCAGAGGCGCAAGACGTGGACCCGGCAGAAGACCAGCGAGGGTTCTCGATTGCATTGTGAACATAAACGCTCTGTTTTCTTGCCCTTAATGGCAGGAGTCTCGTGCTCAGCCTGGATCCGGCGGGCCTGAAGATATACTCCTGCGGCAATGATCAAGACGCCGACAGAAAACAAGGCCGAGCCGATGGCACGTATGGCGTCGGACTGGGTTTGTCCAAATAGAGCCAAAAAACACACGGCCCCGGCGATTGCCAGAAGCGATCCAATTACTAAAGTAACTTTGGGCATGTCCATCGCGATGCCCCCTGTATATCACAAATTGTCAACCGGCAACCAGCACGCGAACGAGATTGCAGCGTCAAGTGCTCCCGAAGGCTCGAGACGGCAATCTTTCCGAAGCCTACCAACAGGGTTCAGACTGCGAGTAAAATGCAAAGATGAGCATTTTCAGAGGTTTGGTGGTTCTGCTGGTTCTGGGAGCAATAGCGCTGGCGCAGCAAAAGTCCGCGTCGCTGCAATTTCTGATCGTGAAGGACGGCAATGGTAAACCGGTGCGGAATGCAGAAATTGTTCTGCATCCTGTGGATAAACACGGCCACCAGAAATCTGAAGGGCTGGAATTAAAGACCCATGAAGATGGTAAGGCTAACGTGAACGGTATTCCCTTTGGAAAATTGCGAGTGCAGGTTATTGCACCCGGTTTCAAAACCTATGGTGAGGATTACGACATCAGTTTGCCAAGCCATGACATCACCATCAAGCTACAAAAACCTTCAGAACAGTATTCAATTTACAAGTAACTGCAAAACCGCTGAATGCGGCGCAGACGTGTTTTCAACCGGCAGGCCTTGCGCCATTGAATCAATGGATCGTGTGGGCTCCGGAGCGGGAAGACCGGGTGAAAGCCCCTTAGGATCCACCAACTGAGGGAAGTCCCACTGACAGACTATTTGTAGTAATCTTTCCAGCTTACCGCTGGCGCGGGGAAGGGGCCGATTGAAGGTAAGAGTTTTCTATCACTACAAATGCTTTGACGGAACAGCATCTGCTGCCCTATTCTCCCGTTTTTATCAGGAACGGATCCGAAAGGATGCAGAGTTCCAATTTACTGGGCTGGTGCATCGTGCCGGATCGTTGTTCAATGAATCTGACTTTGACGGAGACGAGAATGTGATTGTTGATTTTAAGTATTCTCCGTCGTCCAAAATTACCTGGTGGTTTGATCATCATGAAAGCGCATTTCTCAGCGCTGAGGATGCCGAGCATTACCGCCGAAGTGAGAAATCACAGAAATTTTACGATCCAGATTACAAATCGTGCACAAAATTTCTGGTGCACGTTGCCCAAGAGAAATTTGGATTCGATCCCAAACCGGTAACCGAACTCGTGACCTGGGCCGACATTATTGACGGTGCTCAGTTCGATAGTCCGAAAATGGCGGTGGAAATGGCAGAACCGGCTTTGAAGCTGACGATGGTGGTGGAATCCAACAGCGATCCAACTTTTCCATCGCGGCTGATACCACTGCTGGTACGCGAAGAGCTGGCCAAAGTGATTCAAGAGCCCTTTGTTGCACCGTTGATTCCACCTCTGATGGAGCGGCACGCTAAGTCGATCGACATCCTCAAAGAGCGCACGGAATGTAACTTCCGGACCATTTATTTTGACATTACGGACTACGACCTTGAGGGGTATAACAAATTCATTCCCTACTATTTGCATCCTGAGTCGGTCTACAGCGTAGGCCTGAGCAGCAGCAGCTTTCGAGTCAAGGTGGCTGTGGGATCGAACCCATGGACGGCAAAGACCGACATGGTGAACCTCGCCAAAATATGTGAGCGGTATGGGGGAGGCGGCCACGCCCGAGTGGGAGCGATTTCTTTTTCTCCAGACCAAGTCGCGGAAGCCCGGAAGGCGGCGGTAGAGATTGTCAGGGAGCTAAGGGCATCCGAAGGAGCATAGCCCCGGATTCATGCCTTTTTCGACAGTCCACGAGATTCCGGGATCAACTCGTCCTAGTCCACTTTTCTTAATCCTTCAGTAGGACGCTGAACAAAAATTTCATGACAGAGGTTGAACCAGAGTAGATCCCCCGATAAGCTCTCTAGACTCCTGGCAATTTGATTCGAGGGCTTCCTGCGACGGCGCCTCGTAAAACATTGGCAGACAAATAAGACGCCGTCCCACCAGGGCGGCGAGGAGAGAATTTCAAGAACAGTGCGATTCGGAAAGATATTGTCGGTCGTGGGAGTCCTGCTTGCGGTTTCCTTATCAGCCGGAGGACAGGGAACGAACACAGCGACGGCAGCGAGGTCGTCTCGCAAAGCGCCACCCGTAAAAAAGCTGACTCTGGAGCAGAAATTTGTATTCGATACAGTCAATATGGCGGTGGCATTGCCACAGCCTGATCCCCAGGACCGTTTGAGGGTGCTGGCAACAGCGGCGAGCGTCATATCTCCGATCGACCAGAAGATTGCCAGGACTTTGTGGCATGAAGGCGTGCGCATCGAATCCGAGCTGATTCAAGTGGGCAAGACACCGGCGGTTTCACTGATGGCCAACGGGCAAGCGGACTGTGAAGCGGCACAGAGCTTTGTCGAGAACCTATCAGAGAATTCTGTGGTCGCGGCAGAACAGTCGCTGATCGGCGCAGTTACGTCATGCAGGAAACAGACTTTGGAGGTTGTGGCGAGAAAATTAGACGCAGCGCTGCAGAAAAGCATTGTGGCATCCAGAGCCTTGATGGCCACGATGGAGGCCGAAGGTGCAAAATCGGCATGGTCACAAAAACACTTTGAACAGATGTTCAGTTCATTGCCCGATCCCCGGGAGAACGCATCTGAAGCAGAAAACTTTGCTGTCATGTACGCACGAATGAGCGGAGAAGTGGAAAAAGAGGGAGCACGGGATGCAGGACTGAGGTTGCTCGAGTGGCTGGGGAAACTGGACGATTCCGGACTGCGAACGCTGGCCATCAATATCAGCGTCGGCGCCATGAAGCAGGCGTTGGGCGAAAAGGATTTTCAGGACGCCTTGAGCAGCAACCTGATGGCCAGTTCGGCAGTGCGGAGCGCCCAAAACGGGGCGCCGGGCCAGGTTGAGCGTCCACCGCTGGAGAGCGTTTCCGTCCTGGAGGCGATGAAAGAAAACGGCGCCGATCACACTGATCGAATACGAGATCTACCGGCGAGCGAACGAGCCCGGGAAGCCGCAGCCCATGGCTTCGCCGCCGGAACCTCGGGCGACAAACAACAGGCAAAAAAATATTTTGACATGGCATTTGCAGCGGTGGATGAAGTATGGGACGCACGCACGCCAGAACAAAACACGGCGGCCGTAGTTGAGGAAGTGAGTGAAGCCGCAGCGGAGGTGGATTCAGTGAACGCGTTAGCCCGCGCTCAGGCGCTGCGTGATCCGTCAGCGCAGGCCATTGCCATGCTGGCGGTGGCACGAGTGGTGGCGGGGAGCGGCATTGCCCGTTGATAAGCCTTCACGGGCGCAAGGAATTCCAGTTTCCAGCGAAGGTCCTTTCATCTTGATGCAGATTGTTACAGTCCAGTGTCCGCGGTGCAGCCGGGCCTTCCGTACGGTTCCCTCAGTACTTGACCATGCAGGTGCAGTGTATTGCCCGGAATGCGGTGCGCGTATGAATGTTTCTGATCCGCAGCCGGTCTCGACTCTCTCAGAATCGCGCAAAGCCAGCGCGGCTTGATTGAGGTGTTTGTCGCTCAACGTTGCCGCGCTCGACAGAGAGTCCACAGGCGCGACTCCGAGTGCGCGCCCGAGGACGAACCAAGGAATGGCTATTTGACTGCCAACCTGGGATTCTCCACCTGGAGATCGTTTTGCACGGAGAAGACGCCGGAGACACCGTTGGCCTGGATTCCTGCGACGTCCTTATCTGCCTGATTGCGGACAATTCCCTCCAAACTCACATGCCCATTTTTGACGATGATGTGAATGGGCGGTACCGGCTGCGTGGCGTACTCGAATAGCCGCTGCTGCCTGAAGACGGCCCGAGCTACTTGCCGGCGAATACGGTCATCATTGAAAGAGGCCGGAAGAATCTCAATTTGATTGTTTACCTGCTGCACGCCCTCGATGTGTTTGACAACTGCCTGAGCTTCATCCTTGAGCACCGGGTTGCGAACC
>DATDGH010000066.1:0-2105 GCA_036522215.1 Candidatus Angelobacter sp.
TTTTTTTATTGTACAACGTTACACTAACAGTGTATTATTAATGGCGCATTAAAATGTTAATGCTTTTGATACATTTTGGGCCCCGAAGGACGTAGTTCAGGCACTCTTTCCCACCCTCTTTCCTGCGTTCGTCCTGACAGAAAATTTTATGCTGTTTGAGGTTTAGTTGACGATGGAGTATTTGTGGAGGCACCCCCACGCTCTGGCGCAGGCCGATCCCGCGCGCAGATCGAAGCCCTTACCTTCTTCTATTTCGCCGCGAAATCTGAAGAGTTTTTATCGTCCAGTTCTGCT
Source organism: Candidatus Angelobacter sp. (assembly GCA_036522215.1). Lineage (GTDB taxonomy): Bacteria > Acidobacteriota > Terriglobia > Terriglobales > Acidobacteriaceae > Angelobacter. The sequence goes on from DATDGH010000066.1 coordinate 295, forward strand.
GACGACTGCCGTCCTGGCTTTTCTGGCTCACGCCCTGGTACTCGCGCTTTTGCCATCCCGTGAGGGAGAGCAATTGCTTTCTAATCTGCTGCAACTCCTGTTGGGAGTGCTGGCTTTTCTTGCTCTGCTGGATGCGGGCTTCCGGTCACGGCTGGTCGCTCGCCGGATATGGTTCTATGCAGCCGCCGCCATTGGCACCTATACCGCCGGCCAACTGGCCCTGATCGGTTACACCCTGTTGGAGAAGGCGCCACATTACGGTCCCAGGATTACCGACCAGTTTTTCTTCTTCTGGGTGGTTCCTCTATTGGCCGCCAGCGCCCTGGATACTCTGGGCTGGCATGAAGGCTTTGACCTGGCCCGCCTGCTCGACTTCACCCAATTCCTGATCCTGGGTATTGCGCTCCATGTGTCTGTATTCGGCGATTCACTGCGATGGCAAAGCCATGCTCAGGAGATGGAGTTCCTGAAGCTGAAGGTCCGCGTGATCCGCGACCTCCTGGTTCTGAGCTGGCTCTGGGGCAGAGCCTGGCTCACGCACTCGCGCCAATTGCGATCAGTTTTTGTCCGCCTCGGCGTTTTTTATCTTGTTTACAGCCTGGCTGATGGTATTTATCTGTCGGCTGAGGCGGCATGGCAGATCAGACTCGGCACCTGGTTTGACCTTCTGTGGTCATTGCCGCGGCTGATTGCTGTCGTTCTCGCCCTGACCTGGATCGGGAAGGCAGAAACAGCGGTCGAGAGCGGTCCTTCGCCACGCCGCCGCTCCTATATATGGCTGCAGATGGCGCCGATTGTGGTGCCGCTGGTCATGCTGGGAATCAGCCTGAACACTTTTGCTTCCGCCCCTTTTATGTGGGCGACGCTGATGGTGAGTTCGTTTGCGGTGGCCAGCATGCGTCTGCTGATTACACAGTCGCGTCAGGAACGCGCTCACGCAGAGCTGCACCACAGCAACGAGCTGCTGCACTCCATCGTGGAAGGCACCAGTGAGGCCATTTACCTGAAAGACACAGAGGGGCGCTACAAACTGATCAATGCCGCCGGAGCACGCTACATGGGACGGTCACCGGAAGAGGTGCTGGGAAAAACCGACCGCGAGCTTCTTTCCGCGGAAACGGTCGCACCTATTCTCAAGATTGATGAGCGGGTATTGACCAAGGGCGAGTCCGTCACGTGTGAAGAAGGATTGATTGAAGGCGGAGTTACCCGCACATTTCTTTCCACCAAGAATCCGTATCGTGACGCTGATGGCCAAATCGTTGGCGTGCTCGGCATCTCGGTCGAAATTACCAAGCACCGGCGCATGGAAGAGCAACTACGCAGGGCGCAGCGCATGGAATCGGTTGGCGCTTTCTCCGGCGCTATCGCTCACGACTTCAGCAATCTGCTGACGGTGATCAAGGGTTACAGCCAACTATCGTTGACCGAACTTCAGCAACATCCACGCCTGCACGGCAACCTGGAACAGATTGTGAAAGCTGCGGACCGCGCAACTGCCTTGATCCGGCAGTTGCTGGCATTTGGACGGCAGCAGGTGCTGCAGCCGCGAGTGCTCAACCTGAACGACGTAATTTCTCATCTGCAGCAAATGTTGCGGCGGCTAATTGGAGAGGACGTAGAGATTACCACCCGTTTTGCCGGCGACCTGTGGCCGGTAAAGGCTGATCCTGGCCAGGTAGAGCAGGTGCTAATGAATCTGGCGGCCAATGCGCGCGATGCCATGCCCAGCGGCGGAACGCTGATTTTGCAGACGGCCAACGTGCACCTGGACGAAGATTATGCCCGTTCCCATGTGAACGTTCAGCCGG
>DATDGH010000067.1:0-2821 GCA_036522215.1 Candidatus Angelobacter sp.
ACTACAGCCGCGCCGCGGACATGGACGCCATCATCATCTGCGTTCCTACGCCATTAGATGAATATCGTGAGCCCGATCTGAGCTATATCGAGGCAACGGCCAAGGCGATCGCCCCCTATCTCCGCGCCGGACAACTGATTATTCTCGAAAGCACCACCTATCCCGGAACCACGGAAGAGGTGCTGATCCCAATCCTTGAAAAAGGCAACGATTCCGGCCTCATTGCAGCTCGCAATGCCGTGGACTCCGGAAAGGTTTTCTTTGTCGCCTTTTCTCCGGAACGCGAAGACCCGGGTAACGACACCGTTGCCCGCCGCGACATTCCCAAGGTTGTCGGCGGATTAAATCCTGCAAGCAGCGAACTGGCTGGTGCCCTATATAACTCCATCTTCAACCGTATTGTCCCGGTGTCCAGTCCTGCCGCAGCGGAGATGACCAAACTACTGGAAAACATCTATCGCTGCATCAATATAGCCTTGGTCAACGAACTCAAGATGCTGTCCCTGCGTATGGGCATTAACATTTGGGAAGTTATCGAGGCGGCTGCGACGAAACCTTTTGGCTTCCACGCCTTTTATCCTGGACCAGGTTTGGGCGGCCACTGTATTCCCGTGGATCCGTACTATCTTTCATGGAAGGCCAAGGAATTTGATTTCCAGGCAAAGTTCATTGAACTGGCCGGAGAAATCAACACCTTCATGCCTTACCATGTTGTGAATTCGGTGGCGTCTGCGCTGAATACCAATCGGAAGGCCCTGAATGGTTCCAAGGTCCTTGTGCTTGGACTGGCCTACAAGAAAGATATTGATGACCTGCGCGAATCCCCTGCCTTGACCATCATCGAGGAACTGCAAAAGCGAGGCGCCCAGGTGTTTTACAACGATCCCTACTTCCCCACGGTAGGCCGAGGACGCAAATACAACCTGCACATGACCTGCACCCCGCTGGAAAATTTGGCCCAATACGACTGCGTGCTGATTGTCACTGACCACTCGGATTACGACTACAAGCGTATCGTCAGCGAGTCGCAGCTTGTGGTCGATACCCGCAACGCCACTCGCGGAATTCAGTCAGATAAGATAGTTCATTGCTAGAACCCTTCTCCCAGTTAGCATACACCAAGTCTCGTTCGGACTCGGTCTGCCGTGAATCAGAAACCCCACCCCAGCAGCGCAGGGCGTCGAGTAGAACTTCTCGACATGTCGCCCTCTCCGACTACGGGAGGCTCAGCGGTTGCCTGCTCCCAGTTCCTTCGCCGCTGACGTTTGCCTTCGCCCATTCATTACGGTCTCGACACTTCCATTTGATCCCGCAAATCCGTGCCTCGCGAAGGGCACATTTTCGAAGCTACACCGGTTCGCATTACGCTACGACCTGCCGATTTGTTCACCCTCCTGACGGATCTGACCAAGCTTATGCTCAGCCAACGAGGGTTTTCGAGAAGATGTGGTTCATTGTGATTTTTTCTCCGCTGGTGGAAAATTGGTGGTTTGTTAGAATGTTTAGTCTGTGATTGCCACCGTTAAGCGCGTTTTAACTGCGATAGGTCTAAAGCCTCTAGCCAGAAAACTCATCCCGCCAACCGCCAAGGCCCTGGCGACTCTAAAGCGCTCTCGCACGGTGACGCGCAACGGGGTTAGATACAGGCTCGATCTCCATGAGTGCATCGACTCTTCAATTTTCATGACCGGCGAATGGGAAGCCGATACCTGCCGGTTTCTCCGGGCCACAGTGAAATCAGGTGATACCGTGATTGAGGTAGGCGCAAATATTGGTGCTCATACCCTTCTGCTTGGCAAGCTCTGCGCACCCGGGCATGTCTTTGCTTTCGAGCCGACTGACTATGCCTGCGCAAAATTGCGCGCCAATCTCGCGCTGAATCCCGATATTCAAAATGTCACACTGATTCAAGCAGCGGTCACCAATCACGAGCACGCTATTCCTAACAAGCACATCACCTGTAGCTGGCCGCTGTTCGGAGGAAGCGGAGAGGAAACAGTGAACGTCGAAGCCCTCGCCCTGGATGAGTTTCCATTTGACCGGATTTCCCTATTTAAGGTCGACGTGGACGGTTACGATTTCAAGGTGCTCGAAGGTGCTAGCAATATCCTGCGTCGATTCCGTCCCGTGGTCTTCGTTGAGCTCTGCGAGTACCGCCTAAATGAAGTAGGTGATTCCATCACTAAGATCCGCGCACTGATGCGCGACTTGGATTATCAGCTTGATCGCATGTTTGGGCAGAACGCCGTCTTCCGTCCATCGTGATCATGCCATGGCTCACTTATGCCCTGAAATGACACATCCGATTCTTCTTATACCGTGTAGCGCTCACACTGGAAGAATACTCAATGGTCCGTTCCTTTCCCACCCTTACTTTGCTGCGACAGTCCAGCTGGTTCCATCACAATAGGCCAGCACGTGGTTCGCACCTCCGCCAGTTATCGTGGCCCCCCAGGTGTTGGTGGTGGAGTCGTTCACCGCTGCCATTTCACCTTCCATCCCCGCTCCGCAGGTTGTGAGAGCAGAAAATGCTCCCACGGTGGACTGAAAGATTTTAGCTTTGACAGTTCCAGTTTTGTCCCCGGCTGCTCCGCTGCCAAAGTCAAGGACCCCAGCAGCATCCCGTGAGATCGAAGTATCCGTGGCGGAATTATCGGGGTTCGTTCCAGCATGGAATCCAAGGATCATGCCTGAACCCAAGTCAAGAGCTCCCGCACGGAACATAGGCCCTACATTTCCAGCAGCGGCTATTTGTAGCGCTGCTGAGCTGCTGGAAAGGAACAAGCCGCTGGTAACGTGAGAACCAAAAGAGTAGGACGGT
>DATDGH010000068.1:0-2712 GCA_036522215.1 Candidatus Angelobacter sp.
CATTTATTACGGCATTTTAATGAATGCAGGGTTAATGAAGTAAATTTGGGGGCCCATTTTAGCAGATCGAGAAGTAACTCTTGGCTTAACTACGGCTGGCGGATTCCCACCACACGCCGATAAAGTGCGGCGATTTCTCCCACTATGCCGCGTCGGAAGATGAGCACGCACACGATGAAGATGGCGCCGATGATCACGGTAACGAAAGGCGCTATCGCGTCAGGAAGCTGCTCCTCCAGCGCCACAATAGAAAAAGCGCCCACCACCGGTCCCCAGACGGTATTCATGCCGCCCAACAGACTCATCAGCACCACGTCTCCGGAAGTGTGCCAGTCTGCATCGGTAAGAGTTGCAAAGTGGAGGACGATTGCCTTGGTGGCTCCTGCAAGCCCGGATAGAGCCGCGGAGATCACAAAAGCAAGAATTTTGTATTTGTTCACGTCGTAGCCGAGTGAGATGGCACGGGGCTCATTCTCACGTATGGCTTTAAGCACCTGGCCAAAAGGAGAATGAATGGTTCGCCAGACGATGAAGACCCCCAGGACGACGATAGCCAGGACTACATAATAGAGTTTGCGATCGTTGCTAAGATCGATCAGCCATAGTAGCCGTCCGCGCGGAATGTCTTGCAAGCCATCTTCGCCGAAAGTGAACGGAGCTTCCAGAAAAACGAAATACATGAGCTGGGCAAAAGCCAGGGTAATCATGGCGAAGTAAATTCCTTGTCGCCGGATTACCAGCACCGCGATGATGAGCCCGAGAACTGTAGCCGCCAGCGTGCCTGCCAGAATTCCCAACCCGGGCGTAAAAGCCTTCTGCGTCATCAGATAGCCTGTCACATAGCTGGCAGTGGCAAAAAAAGCGGCGTGGCCGAAAGAGAGCAATCCCACGTGTCCCAGGAGAAGGTTGAAACCGGAGGCAAACAATGCAAAACACAGGGCCGTCATGAGAAACACGGGATACACCACAAAGGGAGCGAACATCGCCGCAATTAGCACCAGTCCCAAAACGACGTAGTTGGTGATGCGATTATTCATCCCTTCTCTCTCCCAAACAGTCCGGCGGGGCGAACCAGCAGCACGATGGCCATGATGAAAAACACCACGGTGCTGGAGGCCGGTGGGTAATAGACCTTGGTGAGGCCTTCGATCAGCCCCAGGCTCAGGCCGGTGATGATCGATCCCAAAATGGAACTCATGCCGCCGATTACGACCACGGCAAAAACAACGATGATCAGATTCGTGCCCATCAGAGGGCTGATCTGCGTCTGCGGAGCCGCCAGCACTCCTGCCAGTCCGGCCAGGCCTGCTCCTACCGCATAAGTAATGGTGATCATGGCAGGGACATTGATTCCAAAGGCCCGCACCAGGCTGGGGTTCTCGGTTGCCGCGCGCAGATAGGCTCCCAGCGGTGTTCGTTCAATCACAAACCAGGTAGCAAAGCACACTGTCAGAGAGGCAAGCACCACCCAGGCGCGGTACTTGGGAAGGAACATGAACCCGAGGTTATAGGCGCCCTGAAATGCTTCAGGAATGGAATAAGGCAATCCGGAAACGCCATATTGGTATCGCAGGGCGCTCTCCATTACCAGCGCCAGCCCGAACGTCAGCAGCAGCCCATACAAAGGATCCAGGCGATACAGCCAACGCAGCAGGCCGCGTTCGATCAGCGCTCCCAGGATGGCCAGTACCAGGGGAACCAGCAGCAGAGACCACCAGTAATTGATTCCAAACTGATTCAGGCCGAACCAGGTCAAAAACGCGCCCAGCATGTAAAAAGCGCCGTGGGCGAAGTTAACGATGTTCAACATGCCGAAGATGATGGAGAGGCCAAGGCTGAGCATGGCGTAAAAGCAGCCATTGACCAGCCCGATTACCAGTTGGCCCAACAGCGCCGTGATCGGCACACCGAAGATCGTCATCCGTTGCGGCCTGTCTTATTTCTTAATGAATGGACAACGCGACTGCGACAGCGGTTGGAATGCCTCCTCCCCGGGAATCTTGCTGATGAGCTTGTAGTAGTCCCAGGGGTATTTCGATTCGCCCGGCGACTTTACCTGGAAGAGGTAGAACTCGTGTACCATGCGGCCATCGGCGCGAATTTTTCCGTTCTTCACGAAATCATCGTTGAGAGTTGTTTCCTTCAATTTCTTGATCACCGTGTCGGCATCATCGCTGCCCGTAGCCTGTACTGCCTTCAGGTATTGCAACACTGAGGAATACACGCCAGCCTGGCTCATGGTGGGCATTTTTTTCATTTTGGCAAAATATTTCCTGGCGAACCTGCGCGTATCGTCATTCATGTCCCAATAGTAGCCTTCGGCCACGTACATGCCTTGTGTGACCTGCAAGGTCAACGAGTGTATGTCCGTGACAAACACCAGCAGACCGGCCAGAGTCTGAGTCTTGTTAATCCCGTATTCGGCAGCCGTTTTGATGGCGTTGATAGTATCGCCGCCGGCATTGGCCAGGCCAATGACCTTGGCTTTGGAAGCCTGGGCTTGCAGCAGATACGACGAAAAATCAGGAGCATTGAGCGGGTGCTGAACGCTGCCCAGGACCTGGCCGCCTGCGGCCTTCACCGCTCTGGTCGTGTCCTCCTGCAACGAGTGGCCGAAGGCATAGTCCGCGGTGATAAAGAACCAGGTATTCCCACCATGCTGGACAACAGCCCTTCCAGTCACACCGCCGGTCGCGTAGGTGTCGTAGACAT
>DATDGH010000069.1:0-2051 GCA_036522215.1 Candidatus Angelobacter sp.
CGAATTTTTCCGGAACCAATTCAACCTGAACTGCCGCTTTGGATTACCGCTGCTGGCAGGCCGGAGACATTTGTTTACGCCGGAAAAATCGGCGCGAATGTACTCACGCATTTATTAGGTCAGACCATTTCAGAGCTGGGCCAGCAAATAGCACAATACCGGGCTGCACGGGCTGAAGCTGGGCATGATCCGGAATCTGGCCGCGTCACTTTGATGATTCATGCGTTTCTTGGGGAAGATCTTCGTGAGACGCTCAGCCGCGCCAAGGTGCCATTCATGCATTACATGCAGGAGCATCTTGGCCTGCTGGAGGCTTGGGCCAAGAGTCTCGGCGCAAATATTGATGAACTGTTGGACCAGGACAAGAATATAGCTGAATTTGCATTTGAGCGTTATACGCGAACGGCTTCATTAATCGGGACTCCGCAGGCGTGCCTGTCTGTTGCAAATCAGTTGCAAGGGATCGGAGTTAATGAAATCGCCTGTCTGATCGACTGGATGGATACTGACAACGCGCTCAAAGGTCTGCCCTATTTAAAACAGCTTTATGATCTTACACGCACTTCTTTTGACCGCGACTCTCTGCGAACTTACCTGTCATTGCGGCTGCCCGAGTACATGGTGCCGGGGGCATTTGTGCAATTGGAGGCTCTGCCGCGGACACCCAACGGGAAGCTGGATCGCAAAGCACTGCCGGTACCGGAGAGAGAGGCGTACGCCCAACGCATCTACGAACCACCGCAGGGGGAGATGGAGGAGGTTGTGGCAAATCTGTGGCAGGAGTTGCTGAAGGTCGAGCGTGTAGGGCGCCATGACAACTTCTTCGAACTGGGCGGCCATTCATTGTCGGCCGTCCGTCTGCTGGCGCAACTATGGAAAGTGTTTGGCGTAGAGCTGCCGATAACTGTTCTATTTGCGCGGCCCAGGTTGGAGCAGTTAACGGAGGCTGTGAAGCAGGCGCGCGGTGCGGGAGAACAGGCACTGTTGCCGATGAGGTCGATTTCCCGCCTTGAGCCGATGCTTTTGTCGTATGCGCAAGAGCGGTTGTGGTTTCTACAGCAATTAGAGCCGGAGAGTGTGGCTTACAACATACCGCTTGACGTGCGGCTGAGCGGAGAGTTGAACCAGCAGGTGCTCACCAAAAGTCTCAACGAACTGGTGCGACGGCACGAGGTGCTGCGCACCACTTTCGTAGTCAAGGATGGCGGTCCGGTGCAGGTGATCGCCAGTGAACTGGAAGTTAGGCCGCAACAGATCGATTTGCGGGGGATGGCGGAGGCAGAGCGAGAGGTGGAGGCGTTGCGTCTGAGACGGGAAGAAGCGGCTCAGCCATTTGATCTTGGGCATGGACCGCTGGTGAGGGTGAAGCTGCTGCGGCTGGGGGAGGAGGAGCATGTGCTGCTGGTGACCATGCACCACATTGTGAGTGATGGCTGGTCCAGCCGAATCATGATGCAGGAGTTCAGCCACCTTTATCGGGCGTATGAGCAGGGCGAAGAACCATCGTTGCCGGAGTTGAAGCTCCAATATGCGGACTATGCGGTGTGGCAGCGGGAGTGGCTGCAGGGGGAGGCGCCGGAGAAGCAACTGAAGTACTGGCGGAAAAAGTTGGCGCAGATGGAGCCTCTGGCTTTGCCCACTGATTATGTGCGCCCTCCGACCCAGCAACACCGGGGTGGACGGCAAAACCTGGAGCTTTCATCTGCTCTATCCACCGCCCTGGTTGAGTTCAGCCAGCGCGAACAGACAACCCTGTTCATTACTTTGCTCACCGGATTCAAAATACTGCTGCATCGGTATTCCGGCCGCCGGGACATCGCGGTGGGAACGCCGATTGCAGGGAGGAAACGCCCCGAGTTGGAGCCCCTGATCGGCTGCTTCCTTAACACGCTGGTGCTGCGGACTGAGATCCCCGAAAACGCATCCTTCCGGGAAGTCCTGCGCAAGATTCATGAAACAGCGTTGGATGCTTATTCCCACGAAGACATTCCTTTTGAGAAAGTGCTGGAAGCGGTCAATCCCCAGAGAACACTTAGCCGTACGTCTTTATT
>DATDGH010000070.1:0-1561 GCA_036522215.1 Candidatus Angelobacter sp.
ATCACTCCCGAAAGCTGCTGCGCCCCCATCACCGCAATGCGATGGTTGGGCCAGGTAAACAGGAACCTCGGTTCATAAGCCCGCCCGCACATTGCGTAATTGCCGGCGCCATACGATCCGCCCACCATAATGGTGATGGCCGGCACCGTGGAATTCGACACGGCATTGATCAGCTTGGCGCCATTGCGGATGATGCCTTCTTCTTCGTACGTCCGGCCCACCATGAACCCGGTAATGTTTTGCAGGAAGAGCAGCGGGATGTTCTGCTGGTTGCACAACTGGATAAACTGCGCGCCCTTGCCTGAAGAATCCGACATCAGTACGCCATTGTTTCCCAGAATCCCCAGCGGAAATCCGTGGACGTGGGCAAAGCCTGTGACCAGCGTTGTGCCATATTCGGGTTTGAATTCCTGAAACTCGCTGCCATCCACCATGCGTGCAATCACGTCACGGATTTCAAACGGGACGCGCACATCCGCCGAAGCAATGCCCAGCAACTCGTCTGGATCATAGACCGGCTCGCGCACTGGACGCAGGTTTGGCACGCCGGGTTTCACTGTATTGAAGTGGCCCACAACTTCCCGCGCCAGGCGGATCGCGTCCAGCTCATCTTCTGCCAGGTAATCCGAAAGTCCGGAAGTGCGCGAGTGCATCTCCGCGCCGCCCAACGACTCTTCGTCTGAAACCTCGCCTGTAGCCATCTTCACCAGCGGCGGCCCTGCCAGAAAAACCTGCGCCTGCTTCTTTACCATGATCACGTAATCGGACATCCCCGGCAGGTAAGCGCCTCCGGCCGTCGAGCTGCCAAACACTACGGCAATCGTCGGAATGCGTTCTTTGGAGCGCCGCGTGATCTCGCGAAAGCCGCGTCCACCGGCAACAAAAATTTTGCTCTGCACCGGCAGGTCGGCCCCGGCGGATTCCACCAGCAGGATGCTGGGCAGATGATTCTGTCGTGCAATGTCCGCCAGCCGGCCGTTCTTCCACAATCCGGCCTCGCTGGTGGCTCCGCCCTTGAGCGTAGCTTCATTAGCGGTGACCAGGCACTCGCGCCCGCAAACCAGACCCACGCCGCCAATCACGCCCGCGCCGGGCGACTCATTTTCCATCCCCATGCCCGCCAGCGCCGCAATCTCCAGAAAGTATGAGCCTTCATCCAGCAGCATCTCCACGCGGTCGCGCGGCAGCAGCTTGCCCCGCTCCAGGTGCCGCTTGACGTACTTCTCTCCACCACCCTCGGTCGACCGCCTGAGTTCATTGCGCAGCCGCTCCACCGCCGCCCCCATGGCCGCATAATTCGATTGGTAGAGACCGGACTGCCGGTCAACCGTGGATCGCATAAGAGACATTGGGGAACAAATATAGCAAATGGCAATTGGCAATTAGCAGTTGGCCAAAGCAAAAATTGGCCCGCAGACGCATTAGACCAACCACCGATCACTGCTGAAAAGACTCGCAGCCGCAGACCTTTCATCGTGATTGCAATGTACGGTGTTCTACCGTACAATCAAATTTCTTCAGGAGGGTACATTGACTGTTGCGCTGAAGAAGCAACAAAAAC
>DATDGH010000071.1:0-8654 GCA_036522215.1 Candidatus Angelobacter sp.
GTTACCGTAAGGTGAGCCGATGGAAGTGCGGGCAACAGAGGAAGGAGAAAGCGAAGGCCGTTCTGTAATGGAGCGGATACTGAAGCAGGCGCGTAGGACGGACTTGGCGGTGTCAGGACGACAGCAGCATGGGGCGTGGCCATTCTGGGAGAAAGGAAAGTTTCATATGAACTACATTTTGTTGGTTTATCTGCTAGTGATCTTCTGAAACGGCGTACTTAACTACAAGCTTGTTTTGAGTCGAGCATCGTTGGTGTGGTTCATGGAAGAAACAGCGTTCGTGCGGGCAGTCAAAACTTCCGTCAGAAGCGCACGCTCCAATAATTCTTCCAACCGCGAACACTTCCCCGTGTCCCACTGAAAGTTTGGAGAGGGCAGCACTCCAATGGCCTGGTCCTTCCCACGTTGCTTGCTCACCAGCAAGCCGTAGTCTGCCAGACGCAGGACTTCCTCCACTGAAAAATCAGCACGAGAATGCGAGCACCACGGGAAGGGCGCCCAGCCCACAGAGCAGGTCCTGAACCGGAGGCGTCCACCGCCGAGATGAAATGGGGCGGAGGCAACGGCAGAAAGAATTCGTTCTGCCATGCGGGCCGCATTTTCGCGCTGGGCGGAGCGGCATACCACCAAGAACTCCTCCCCGCCCCAGCGAATCAGAAAGTCGGAGTCGCGAATTATGCCTTCCAGCCGGCGGGCGATTTCGACCAGAACGTGATCACCGGCATCATGGCCGTAACCGTCGTTGATCTCTTTGAAGTTGTCGATGTCAACCAGATAAAAGATCAAATCACGATGATCGCGGCTGTAATTGTCCGGAACCGACTGGTAGGCGCGGCTGGCCTGACTGGCGTCGGCGGAAACTGTGGCGTAAAAAAAGCGGCGGTTCCACACCGCGGTGAGCGGGTCTCGCAGCGAGGCCTCCTGCAGCTCGCGATTGGCCTTGGCCAACTCAGCGCTCCGCTCTGCAACTTTCGCCTCAAGCCGCTCTTTCTCGAGCCGGTGGCGACGTGTGCGGTAGAGGACGAATCCCCACGCCAAGAACAAGAGCTGTGCGGTAGCCAATGATTCTGCCCACCAGCTCTGCCACCACGGCGGTCGAATCACGAAAGAGTAACTGGCGGGCGCGCTCCAGCCTAACTGCGACGAGCCACAACTCACTTCGAAGGCATAGCTGCCGGCAGGCAAGGAGGGGTAGCGCACTTCGCGCGCAGCCGTCTCTGTAAACTCGCGCTCAAGTCCGCGCAAACGAAAGCGGCAGTTCACGCCATCCGGATCATAAAAGACAGGAGCGGCGAAGCGGGCCACAAATGTGCTGTCGTCGTAAGCAATCTGCGGACTGTGCTCCTGCAAGCGATCGAGCTTGCCAAACAAAACAGAGGTTAGCAGGACCGTTGGCTGGGAAACGTGTGGAGCTTCCTCGCCCGGATCATAACGCGCCAAGCCCTTGCTGGTACCGAGAAGGATGCTCCCATCCGCGTCCTTCCAGAATGCGTCACAATTAATATCGTTCCAGATCAGGCCGTCCCGTTGAGTGAATTTGCGCAAATGACCGTTGGGGGATACTACTCCCACACCTTCATCCATTTCCAGCCATACGTTTTGGCGGTTATCGCTGCCGAGGGCGCACTCTCCCCGTTGCAAGCTGGTTGTAATCAGGCGCTCCTGGGAGAGACGCACACGGGTAACAGCTCCTTCGTCAGGATAACCAATCCATACTTCATCGTCGCTTATCGCGCGGACGTCCTTCACCTGTGTAGACAGGAGGCCATCCTCCTTCTGAAAATGCTGCCATCTCTTATTAGCAAAACGCGAGAGGCCATGCGGGCCGGCGGTCCAGACCACACCACCGGGCGAGACAGAGACGTTCTTGACCGTATCAATTTCTTCTCTGGGGACGAGGACAGACTGTACCTGGAAATGGCCATGCTGGTAACGAATCAGCGACAGACTGTTTTTGGCCGCAGCCCAAATTGATCCGTCTGGTGCGGCTGCAATCCGGGCCGGTTTTCCGGGAGCTGGTTCAACGCGGGGGTGAAGCGCAGATGCGTCAAAGCGAAAGAGGCCTTTAGCAGGAAAAAGAGCCCAAACAGCGCCATCCTGGGCCAAAAGCAATTGGCTGACGCCGGCGTTGGCCAGTCCATTTTGGTCCCAGGCGCGCCAGGTCCGCGTCTGAGGACTCCACAGTGCAAGAGCGGTGTTGGTTGCTACCCAAAGACGAGAGCGGCTATCACGCACAACGCCCAGCACCAGCGCATCAGGCAGACCTGAAGAGTCCGTCCATCCCGACCATTGGCGTGATCCCGGCCAGTGATCGAGGCCGGCCCCGGCAGTTCCCACCCAGATCCCGCCTTCGCGGTCCTCCAAGGCGGAGAAAAGGGCGCTGCTGGTAAGCCCGTTTTGGTGATCAATCAACTGCCACCGGCCCCCGCGATAGCGGTAAAGCCCTTTGTAAGTTGGCAGCAGCAAATTGCCGCTTTGGTCCAAAGCAGGGCCGCCAAGACTGTTGGCTGGCAGCACTGCACCGTCCAGCCAAACTGGGGTTGAGGCCGAGCTTTGTGTTTGCAGGGTGCCAACGTGGTGAACAGTGCGAATCCAGATTCGTCCGTCGGGCGACGGCAATAATGCGATTACAGGTTCCTCTTGAGTGCCTAATTTTGCGACAAACGCTGGTTTTCCAGAGCCGTGAGCGAATTTGAAGAGTTGTCCGCCGCCGGCAAACCAAATCGTGTCGTCAGCATCCCGGACCACCGCATCGATCTGCTCAGGGACTCCGTCTTCCGGCCCATAAGTGGTTTGTCCACCTTCCGCCGACAGACGTACAAGAGCTTTCGCAGTGACGATGAAGAGCGTACCCGCGCTGTCCACGGCCAAGGATTGAAAAACCTGGCGCAGAGCAGGGATTCCCGGCGGCAAGGCGACAGGTGCAAACCGTTCATGGACAAAGCGGATAATTCCGTTTCGGGTGCGTACCCAGACGCTGCCATCGGGCGCGGGAACAATCAAATCCACTAAATCGCCGGGAAGGCCATCGCTGCGGTCGAAGCGGTTTACTTGAGCGCCGTCGTAACGAAACAAGCCGCTCTGCGTGCCAATCCAGAGAAATCCACGCTTGTCCTGCGCCAGAGTTGTGATCGTGGCTGCAGTCAGGCCAAAGCGTTCTCCAAAATGCTCAACTGCATACCGTGGATACTTCGGACGTGGCAGTGATTGGGCCTGAAGACCAGCGCCGAAGGCAGAGCCAATCAGTACTACTGCCGCGAAGCCCGAAATGGCATGAACACACTTCATCCCAATTCGGCATGATATGAAAAGACCGCCTTTCAGGGTACAAATGTCCGCAGATGGGGAGTTACTTTAGTGTAATGAGGGTACTACTTAGCGAGTCTTCCTCCTTACATTCCCCTAGAGTTGACCCCCATACCATAAACCAACATAGATTACTAACATATATAATGCTTGACAATGGCCATCAAAATATGGGACGCAAGACAGGCTTGCTTTCCCACGCGCTCGGCTTCGGTGAGAACTTGGCCCGGTTCTGGCCCCAGATCAAGATGATGAACAACCGATCCAGATATGGCTTGTCAGGTTTGGAGCATTTCACTAATTGCCGCAGGCTGACCTCGTTACCACGCCCACGGTGCTGTAGCCCTTCAGCCTAAACTGATCGCGGGCTGAATGCTGAGTGCTGATGGTGGCAGTTTCCAACCTGCCCCGCTCCTGTGATATAAGGGAATCCTTCGCTGGCTGGCATCGTGAGTTGATTTTCTTCTGTTGGCTTCACTGGACGAGGTGGAAACATGATCCCCCCAAGTTTCGAATACTTCCGCCCTAAGACAATTTCAGAGGCCGTCGGCCTGCTGCAACAGCACGGAGACGAGGCCAAAATTCTGAGCGGCGGACAAAGCCTAATTCCCATGATGAAACTCCGGCTGGCCCGGCCCGGCTACCTGATCGACATTAATCGCATCTCCGGCCTTGCCTACATCAAGGAAGAAGGTGGGTTCTTAAAGATTGGCGGGCTCACTCGCGAAGCCGAGCTTGAAGCTTCTCCGCTGGTTCGATCAAAGTACGCCATCGTTCTCGATACCGCCTCTGTGATTGCCGATCCTCAGGTGCGAAACCTCGCAACTGTAGGAGGCAATCTGGCCCACGGTGATCCGGCCAACGACCACGGAGCAACCATGCTTGCTTTGGGCGCGCAGGTTGTAGCTACCGGCGCCAAGGGCGAGAGAGTGATCCACATTGAGGACTTTTTCGTCTCTCTATTTACCACCGCGCTCACCCACGACGAGATCCTCACCGAAATCCGGATTCCTGTGCCTCCGCCTAAAAGCGGCGGCGCCTATTTCAAACTGGAACGCAAGGTGGGCGACTTCGCCACCGTGGCCATAGCTGCGCAAGTCACTTTGGATGGCGGCGGAATATGCCAGAAAGTGGGCATTGGCATGACCAATGTCGGAGCCACGCCTCTGAAAGCCACAAAGGCAGAAGATTTCCTGCGCGGCAAAAAACTTGACGCCGGAAACATCGGCCAAGTAGCCCAGCTTGCCGCAGACGAATCGCAGCCCAGCCCGGATCTGCGCGGTCCAGCCGAATACAAAAAAGGTTTGGTGAAAGAGCTCACCAAACGCGCGCTGTCTCGCGCGTTGCAACGTGCAAACGGTTAAGTAAGAAGGAATCACATATGGCGAAAAAACAACTGGTTCAGCTAAAGATCAATGGCCGCAATCGTGAGGCTCTGGCGGAGCCCCGGCTCCTTCTGGTCCATTTCATACGTGAAGCGCTCGCACTCACCGGCACTCACATTGGCTGCGATACCAGCAACTGTGGCGCTTGCACCGTCCTCCTCAATGGCAAGGCGGTGAAATCCTGCACCATGTTTGCCGTGCAGGCAGATGGCGCCGAGTTGCTCACGGTGGAAGGGCTGATGCAGGATGGCCAGCTGCATCCTCTGCAGGAAGGATTCAAGCAGGAGCACGGACTGCAATGCGGCTTCTGCACGCCGGGAATGCTGCTTTCCGCTTACGCCCTGCTGCAGCAGAACTCCGAGCCAACCGACCAGCAGATCCGCTGGGGGATATCTGGCAATCTGTGCCGCTGTACCGGCTACCAGAACATCGTCAAGGCAGTGTAGTTCGCGGCGAAAAAACTGGGTGAAAGCAAGAGCATCGCGCAAGGAGGTTCAAAGTGATCCACAAGACATCTCCTGAAGTCGGCGGCATGGGTCATTCCCTGAAGCGCAAGGAAGATCCAAGATTTATCCAGGGCAAAGGCAACTACGTTGACGACGTGAACCTTCCCGGAATGGTCTACGGCCAGCTGGTGCGCAGTCCTTTTGCTCACGCGAGGCTCAAGAGCGTCAATACGGAAAATGCCAAGAAACTTCCCGGCGTACTGGCCGTCATTACTGGAGCTGATCTGGAAAAGGCCGGCCTTTCCTGGATGCCAACGCTCTCCGGCGATAAACAGATGGTTCTGGCCACAGGCAAGGTGCTGTTCCAGTCGCAGGAAGTCGCCTTTGTCGTGGCTGAAGACCGCTACACCGCCGCCGATGCTGCGGAGCTGGTGGAGGTGGAATATGAAGAGCTGCCGGTGCTGGTGGATCCGCACAAATCGCTCGACCCCAAGTCTCCCATCCTGCGCGAAGACCGCACGGAAAAAACCAATCACATTTTCCATTGGGAAGTAGGCAACAAGCAGGCGACAGAGAAGACTTTCGCCAGTGCGCCGGTCAACGCGAAAGTAGACGCCATCTTCCAGCGCTGCCATCCTGCTCCGCTGGAAACCTGCGGTTGCGTTGCGGACTTCAACAAAGCCACCGGCAAACTCACCATCTGGATGACCTCACAAGCGCCTCATGCCCACCGCACTCTGTTTGCCCTGGTCGGCGGCATACCGGAGAACAATATCCGAGTGATCTCCCCCGACATCGGCGGCGGATTTGGCAACAAAGTCCCCATCTATCCCGGCTATGTCTGCGCCGTAGTCGCTTCGCTCACTCTGGGTGTTCCAGTGAAGTGGATTGAGACCCGCTCGGAAAATCTGCAGTCCACCGGATTCGCCCGCGACTACCACATGACCGCGGAAATTGCCGCTGACAAGAACGGAAAGATGAAGGCCCTGCGAGTGAAAACTCTCGCTGACCACGGCGCCTTCAATGCTGCCGCTCAGCCCACGAGATTCCCCGCAGGCTTGTTCAGCGTTTGCACAGGTTCTTACGATTTCGCCGATTCATTCTGCGAAGTAGACGGCGTTTACACCAACAAGGCCCCGGGCGGGATCGCCTATCGTTGCTCTTTCCGTGTGACAGAAGCGGCCTATCTGATCGAGCGAGCAGTAGACGTGCTGGCTGCCGAGTTGAAGATGGATCCGGTTGAACTCCGGCGCAAGAACTTCATTCCTCCTGCCGCCTTTCCATACAAGTCACCCTTGGGCTGGACCTACGATAGCGGCAACTACGATGCTGCCATGAAAAAGGCGTTGGACATGGTTGGCTACGATGCGTTGCGCAAAGAGCAAGAGGAGAAACGCAAGAAGGGCGAGCTGATGGGGATTGGCGTGGCCAGCTTCACTGAAATTGTGGGTGCAGGCCCCGCACACACGTTCGATATTGTTGGCATCAAGATGTTCGATAGCGCGGAAATCCGCATCCATCCCACCGGCAAAGGAATTTGCCGCATGGGCACCAAGAGCCAGGGACAAGGCCACGAAACAACCTATGCCCAGATCGTTGCCCAGGAGTTGGGAATTCCCGCCTCTGACATCTCGGTGGACGAAGGCGACACCGATACCGCTCCATACGGACTGGGCACCTATGCCAGCCGCAGCACTCCCGTTTCCGGAGCAGCCACGGCGATAGCGGCGCGCAAGATTCGCGACAAGGCAAAAAAGATTGCCGCCTTCCTGCTGGAAGCCAGTGAAGAGGATTTGGAATGGGAGCCGGGAAAATTTTATGTCAAAGGCGCTCCCGCAAAATCGAAGACGATTCAGGAAATCGCCTTCGCCGCCTACACCAATCTGCCTCCCGGCATGGAGGCCGGACTGGAGGCCGTAGACTACTACGATCCGCCGAACCTCACATTCCCGTTTGGGACTTACATCTGCGTCGTAGACATCGATAAAGGCACAGGCGAAATCAAGGTCCGTCGCTTTGTGGCCGTGGACGACTGCGGCAACATCATCAATCCTATGATCGTGGAAGGCCAGATTCACGGTGGCCTGACGGAGGGCCTGGCCATCGCCTTCATGCAACTCATCGACTACGACGAAAACGGCAACGTCCAGGGCGGCACCTTCATGGACTATCTGCTGCCCACAGCGGTAGAGACTCCTGTCTGGGAAACCGACAAGACCTGCACTCCTTCTCCTCATCATCCTTTCGGCGCGAAGGGTGTTGGCGAATCACCCAACGTGGGCTCACCACCGGCTTTCGTAAACGCCGTGGTCGACGCGCTTTCCCATCTCGGCGTTCGCCACATTGATATGCCGGTGACGCCGTGGAAGGTCTGGAAAATCCTGAACGAGAAGGGATTGACTGGTTAAGAACCAATGGCCGTAAGGATTGAGAAGACTTTTCAAGTCCAGCAACCGATGGAAAAGGTCTGGAGTTTCCTGAGCGATCCCAGAAAGGTTGTGGTCTGTGTTCCTGGCGCCCAGATTACTGAACAGGTGGATGACCGCCATTACAAAGGTTCCATCAGCATGAAGGTCGGGCCCAGCGTAAGTGATTTTCGCGGAGAAATCGAGATTTTGCGGCTGGATCCCCAGGCCCACGAGATCGAAATCTTCGGCAAAGGCCAGGACATCCGCGGCAAGGGCGGCGCATCCATGAAAATGACGGGTACGCTGCGGGCCCTTCCAGACGGTGGCGCTGAGGTGATCAGCGTTTCTGAAATCAGTGTGGTAGGAATACTGGCGCAAGTAGGCTCGCGCATGATCAACGAAGTTTCCAACATCATGTTTCAGCAGTTCGTGGCTAACTTTCAGGAGCAGCTGAAAGCCATCCCGGACGCAAAATCACTCGGAGCTGCGGCCGCCGCGCCGCCCGCGACTGCTCCAGCGCCCAAACCGATCAAAGCCCTTCCTCTCGCCCTCCGCGCACTTTGGGCGGCCATAACCGGGCTGTTCCGCCGCTCACCCAAGACGAACTGAAATGGCAAGTCCAACACTCCCAAGAGGCAAAGAGATCGGCGAGCGCCACCGGCAACCGAAAGCAGTAGATTCTCCGTTACGATCTGGCGCAGAATCCGCGAAGGAGATGCGCCGAGGGCAGTGCGAACCGCGACTTCTTTCTGTCGGCTGGAAGCGCGAGCAAGCAGCAGGTTACCCACATTGGCGCACGCGATCAGCAACACACACGCGGCCGCGGACAACAGGATAATAAATGCGGTTCGGCGATCGCCCAAGACTTCATCCTTCAACGGAACCACGATGATTCCGACACGTGCATTGGTCGCGGGATACTCGGTAGCCAGTTGGCGGGCAACCGCATTCATATCCGACTGCGCTTGCTTTCGATCGCGGTCCGGCTTGACCCGGCCGACGACATAAAGGAAATGGCTATTCCGGCGACTGAGGAGCTCGGGAGCAAGATCGAAGGGTGTCCAAAACTCGGTTTCGTGGCTGGGATATTGAAACCCTCGTGGCATAAC
>DATDGH010000072.1:0-11394 GCA_036522215.1 Candidatus Angelobacter sp.
ACCGGCAGCAGCACGATCACGGTGGCGCTAGTGAACGGGTTTACGGGCACCGTAGCGCTTGCGGCCAGCGGCCTGCCAGCGGGGGTCACAGCCAGCTTCAGCCCTGCGTCAACCACGGGGACGAGCACGCTCACATTTACCGCATCGAGTACGGCTGCAGCGGGAACCGCGACGGTGACGGTGACGGGAACCAGCGGCACGCTCAGCCACACCACCACAATTGCGCTCACCGTGACTACTACAGTCACGGGCAACGGTGGAGTCACGGTGACAACGGTGATCAACTCCAACAGTCCGTTCTTTGACGACGAAGGGGTAAAAATAAGCAATACCGCTCCTATCACGGCTTTATCGATCACCATCAACGTGCAGAACACTGGTGGCCTGAGTTTTAACGGGCAGTACAACACCGTGGGCAGTTCTATTGTGGATAGCCACAGCAGCACAGCCACAGTCATTGCTTATCAATACAGTCTGTCCGCCGGGCAAACGCTGAATCCGGGAACGGGATATCTGTTTGACGCTCAGATGTCAGGCACCGGCACGGCGCACGCTACCAGCGGAGACACCTTTACGGTGAGCTACACGACCGGAGGACAGACGTTTACTCAAACAGGACACTTCTAATCGCTCTCCGGCTGCTCGCGTCGTTTGCAACGGCCGAGCAGCCGCACCTTTCAACCCATCAGCGGGACAAAATGAAAAGGAATCCTGACATGAATAGAAACTGCAGAAGAGAAACGTGGCAACTTAAAGCTGCGCTCCTGGTATGGGTGAGCTGCGGGCTCCTATGTACGGCAGTTCCCGCCGTTGCCCAGGGCACGGGATATTGGCATACAAGCGGCAATCAGATACTCGATAGCAACAATCAGGCGGTGCGAATCGCCGGCGTCAATTGGTATGGATTTGAAACAACCGACCACGTTATTCATGGGCTTTGGGCAAAGGACTACAAAGCCATCCTGAGTACGATCAAGAACAATGGTTATAACGTGATTCGAGTGCCTTTCTCCAATGAGATGGTGGAGTCCAACCCTGTGCCCACAAATCTCAGCTTCAACAATAGCGGCCCCATCAACACCGACCTCAAGGGCCTGACATCACTGCAGATTCTGGACAAGATTGTGGCTGCCGCCGGGGCAATCGGGCTGCGCGTGATCCTGGATAATCACAGGTCGGAGGCAGGAAACTCGGCCGAAGCAAATGGGCTCTGGTATACCAGTTCATTTCCGGAGACTGCGTGGATCAACGATTGGGTAGTTCTCACCAATCGCTATCTGAATAATACGACGGTGATTGGCATGGATTTGCGCAATGAGCCGCACAATGCAACCAGCAATGGCTCATGCTGGGGCTGCGGCACTACCACAAATGACTGGCGATTGGCGGCAGAAAGGGCGGGCAACGCGATTCTTGGAATTAATCCCCATCTGCTGATTTTTGTGGAGGGCACGGACTGTTTCAACGGAGACTGCGACTGGTGGGGTGGCAACCTGCAAGGTGTAGCCCAGTTTCCCGTCTCCCTGAACGTTGCCAATCAACTGGTCTACTCGGCCCATGATTACGGCCCGTCGCTGTTTCAGCAAAGCTGGTTCAATAGCAGCACAACGGCCGCCAGTCTGCAGACCCATTGGGTCAAAGACTTTGCTTTCATCTACAACAACAAGACCGCTCCAGTATGGGTTGGCGAATTCGGAACGGGGAACAACGCTACCGATGTCCAGAACACCGCAGCAGGCTCAGAAGGCCAGTGGTTCAGCGACCTGGTCCAATTCCTCGCTGCCAATCCGGCAATGAACTGGACTTACTGGGCACTGAATGGCGAAGACTCATTTGCCATTCTCGACAGCAACTACGATGCGACACCAGCCAGCGCGACGAAGCAGCAGTTGCTGGCCAGCATTCAATTCCCGTTGGGCGGCGGTTCGGGTGGCGGCTCCACGGCGCCGACCATCACGTCCATCAATCCCACCTCAGCCCTTCCAGGCGCATCGGTTACGATCACGGGAACGAACTACAGCACGACTGCGAATGCGAACATAGTCACATTTGGATCGGCTACAGCTACGGTCACCGCGGCAACAGCGACCTCACTCACAGTCACTGTGCCCAACATCGCCGCGGGCAGTGTGAATGTAACGGTGTCCGTTGGAGGCACTGCCAGCAACGCTGTCAGCTTTACAGTGAGCAGCAGCGGAGGTGGTGGAGGCTCCGGCTGCCATATCACCTACGCCATCACGAACCAGTGGAACACCGGATTTCAAGTGGCGATCACGATTGGCAATACCGGAACCACAGCTACCAACGGTTGGACGCTGACGTGGACGTTCCCCGGCAACCAGACGATCGCAAATCTGTGGAACGGCGCGGCCACGCAGAGCGGCGCCTCAGTCACGGTCAACAGCCTGAGCTACAACGGCAGCATTCCCGCGGGCGGCAACTACAACGCTATGGGCTTTACGGCCAACGGCGCAGCCGCCACTCCGTCTTCATTCGCGTTGAATGGAGTCCACTGCCAATAGCTTTTCTTTCAATCGCAGAGGCGAGGCTTCCCTTTGTTGCCCGCCTCTGCAAACCCTTCATTTGTGAAAGGTCACTTTAACTGCTCAAGGAGATAGTTATGTGCAACGCCACCTGTTCATGGCATTTGGGCTACAGCTTGGGTGTTTTTTCTTTATTTATCATTCCTGGAGCACCAAGTTAGGTCTTTTGGAATCACCCACGTTAGGCTATAGTTCGGAGTGACATGAAGGGTGTTCCAGCTCTAGTATTCATTTGCCTAACGTTACCGGTCGCCGCGCAGCAAGCCACCGCTCCCCCCGACACGAAGACAATCTTTGAACGCACAAAAGCCGCGACTGTCGTCATCCTATCGGGCGAAGGTGCGGGCCGTCTCAATTCCATCGCGACTGGAGTGATTATCTCCAAGGACGGAGTCCTGCTCACGGCACTCCACGCCATCAAAGGCGCCGCCGAAGTGCAGGTCCGAATGTCCAATGGGGATGTATTTGATCACGTTGATCTGCTTGGCTCGGACGAACGTCGTGATGTGGCGGCACTAAAGATTCCGGCCGGCGGCCTCCCGGCACTAGTTCAGGGCAACACTGCGAATCTGGCGCAGGGTGATCCAGTTTATGCCGTGACCAACGCGGCTGGACTCACCTGGTCAGCCACCGAAGGGATTCTTTCGGCCATCCGTTCCGCCGACGAGGTTCCTGGGGCCGGTTCCGGTTACCGTCTTTTGCAATTCAGCGCATCGGTTGCACCTGGTTCGAGCGGTGGTGCATTGGTTGATAAAGCCGGCGCGTTGATTGGGATCATCACGGGTGGCAAAGGGCCTGCTGGCTTCGCCGTGCCCATTGACAGTGTGCTTGGGCTACCAGATTCGGGTCAGCGCGTTGCTCTCGGCTCGGGGAGTTCGCTTCAGATGCCTGCCAGCACGGCAGCGCCCCAGTCGAGCGCCGCCATTGCGGGTGCTAAGCCGCAGCAGATCCTCAAAGACGCGAAAACGATCTATATCCAGTCAAAGACAGCCTTCTTGACTGTAGATACTCTGGACCGCGCTCTTGTACAACAGAAGGACTGGGCTAAACTAGACTTGACGATTGTCCAGGATCCACGGGTCGCAGACCTCTTGATAGAGATCGATCGTCCCCTATTTACCTATATTCATACGTTCGTCATCATCGACAAGAAGACATCCATAGTGCTCGATTCGGGCAAAGTTACGGCGTTTGATGGCACCATTGCTTCGGGCGGCATCGCCAAAGATATTGTCAAGATTTTCGCGTCTGTCAAACTACCACCACAATCAAAATAATATTCCCGGCCAGAGTTCTTCTTATCGGCTACGGATCTCAGTTCGCACCAGCCCTTTGCGATAACTTGTTGGTCATGGCGGCTAGCAGGCTGCGGAAAAGGTCAAAACCATTCGTTTAAGAGCGGTTCTCCCGCTTTGCGGGATGCGCGCTGGCCTGTGTGGCGGGATGGCTTTTTGAAGGATGTACTGCTTGCCATAGAATGAACACTGGGAAGGGAAAACTAGAATGGCCAGCAGAAGTGAACTGCGGTCAAGCAAGGACGCAAGCAAGAATACCTCGTGGAAATCAACTTCCACGGCGTGTTGGCTCTTTTTTTTCTTTATCAAGCGGTCAGGTATTGCAATATTACATCGCAAAAGGCAAGCAGGTGAGTCGCAAGAGTACGAATGGCGGTGTTACCCAATGATCCTCGTGGCTCCAGTATTGCCAACGGCGTCGTGAAACCGAAACTTGGGGCGGAGCAGCTCCCTCGGCCCTACGCCCGCGCTGATGAAAGCGCGCGTGCGCTTCACGGGCGCTTCGGGACAGCAGAGCGTTTGGAGTTAAGGAGCGCAACGACGAGGCCAACATTCGGGCACGACCACCCTCTTTTCTTAACTGAATGGTATTGGGGGGCCCGCTCGCACCCCACCACGCACAAAACCGGCGCGCGTCGGAGACCCCGCTCGCACCCCACCACGCGCAAAACCGGCGCGCGTCGGGGACCCCGCTGAAGTCATGCCCTCATAGAAATCTTGCTGCGTAAAGCGCATTTTTTCGCAACCTGCTAGGCCAAAATAGCTCCCTCTTATAAGTCTTGTACCTTAATGGCTAACCGGCGTTGATGTTGCAATATTCCACCAATCCTGGAGAATTGAATACCGCCAGCGGTCTATATCAATGAGCGTCCGCGTCGGTTGAAAGGAACTGGCGATGAGAGTCCGCTCCGGCTTGTTACTGTTTCTGGTGTTGATGTGGTGTCCCTGGGCGTTAGCCGGTGACGAATCAGAAAGGCCTGCTGCGCCTGAACCGAAACCGGCGCACCGTTTTCTTGACCTGAAAAATTCACTGGCGATCAGCTCGTTTGCTGTCACGCTGGCTGGAGATTCGCTCTCCACGCAGAAAGGGCTCGCCCGGCCCGGGTATAGTGAGATCAACCCGATCGCGCGTCTATTCGTTCGAAGCCGGGCGGGCGCCGTTGTCTATTCGGCGGGCAGCTTTGGACTGGTCACAGGCGGAATGTACCTGGCCCATAAAACCGGACATCACAAACTAGAGCGGATTGTTCCTTTTGGATTGGCGGCCTGGGAGGGATTTATGACGGCCCGGAACTACCGCGTGACATCTCATCCACGCTAAAAGTTAACGCTTATATACGACGCCGCCTTTCATCACAAACGTGACCTTCTGGACGACGCTGATGTCCTGCAGGGGATTGCCGGGAACGGAGATGACGTCAGCGAAATAGCCGGTTTTTAAACTGCCAATCTGTCCGTCCCATCCAAGCAACTTTGCGCCATTGCGAGTGCCGGCCTGGAGCGCCGCCAATGGAGTCATACCAAACTTCACCATAAGCACAAACTCCCGAGCCTGGGTACCGTGAGGAAAAGGACCAACATCCGACCCCATGGCCATGGGCACGCCGGCGGCAAGCTGCTTGCGGAACTCCTGAGCATGGAAATCCAGCATCTGGCGGCGGCGTTCGGATTCCGCCGGCGAGGCAGCGTGATCGGCAAAATATTCTGAGATGGCAAAGGTTGGCACAGCAAAAATCTGCTTATCACGCATCAAGCGCATGGTCTCATCGCTGAGCTGAAATGCATGGTCCACGGAAGCAACTCCCGCTCGCGCGGCGTAGAGCGTGCCGGGTTCACCGGTTGCGTGCACTGCAACTCGCCTGCCTATGCGCGCAGTCTCCTGGATCGCCGCCCGCAGTTCTGCCTCAGTGAATTGGTAAGGCGTAGAGAACTTCCCGTCATGCAGCGAGTCACGGCCGGTTTCATACATCTTGATAAAGTCAGCACCTTGCTTGAATTGCTCGCGAATCACGCTGACCAATTCGTCCGCGCTGTTGGCACGTGTGGCGTTCGATAAGATGTGCTGCTCGGGGTTGTAGTTGTTGGCGTCCTCGTGGCCTCCGAGAATGTCGATTGCATTACCGCTGATGCGCAGACGCGGGCCGGGAATGAGTCCTTGATTGATGGCATTGCGTACGGCAGTGTCGGCAGATCCTGCCCCTTCAGTCCCCATATCGCGCTCCGCTGTGAACCCGGCCATCAAGTCATCTCTGGCGGCCAGGGTGGCGAGAATGGTGCGTTGGGGAACGGATTCTTCGACGGTCTGCAAATCTTCCGCTCCCGGGTGCAGGAAGAGATGAACGTGGGCATCAATCAGTCCGGGCATCAACGTGCTATCGCCCAGATCAATGATCTCGGCTCCCGCCGGATGCGTGACTGTGGTTCCTACTTCCACAATGCGTTCGCCCTGCACCAGTATTTCGGCCGGGGCAACGATTTTGCCGTTTTCGATGTCCAGCAGCCGCGCTGCATGAAGCACAATTGGGTGCGGTGATGGAGCCTGGGACTGAGCGGAAATCAAAGCTGTAAAAAGAACGAAAAGAGACGAGCAAAAACGACAGCACTTTTTCATGACGGCGGAATAATACCATCTGTGCGGGAGATGCTGGATCGTGCCTGATGTATGTCTTCAGCAGACTACACGTTCCATAAAACTGTTTAAGCGGTAATGGCGATTACGCGCAGCGGGCTTCCTGATCCGTTTACGATCTTGAGCGGGGCCGCTATGACAATGGCTCCTGTGGGTGGAAGCTGATCGAGGTTGCAAAGCCCCGCCAGCCCGAATTTGCCATTGCCGTGCATGATGTAGTGATTGGGAAAAGGCGGATCGAAGGCTGCAGCCCGCCCCGCATCGGTCCCAACTGTCTCCACTCCGACGCCCAGGACATCGCGCTCCTTCGCCAGAAATTCAGAGCATTCCTTCACGAAACCCGGCGTGTGTGGTCCGTCGTTTTGTAGATTAATGTATTGCTGAGGATCGCTGCGCCTGGACCAGCCGGTGCGCAGGAGAAACCACGCTCCCGATGGAATACGTCGATGTTGCGACTCCCATTGCCGCACGCGTTCTACTGTCAGCAGAAAATCTGGATTGCCTTGAACATCGGCGCTAACGTCAACTACACACGCCGGCCCAACGAACTTTTTGGGATTGATTCGGTCCACGCTGTTTTCGGCCAGATCTTTACCGCTCACCCAGTGGATGGGCGCATCGAAATGCGTGCCGGTGTGTTCACCAGTCTCAAAGCCGTTCCAGTACCAGGCCGGTCCGCGATCATCGTAGCGGGAAATCTCCCACATCCTGAACGCGGGAGTATTCGGCCACTGCGGAGGCAGCGGCAGCAATGGAGTCTGAGCGCTCAGAGGCTGGGTGAGATCCACAACGCGCAGGGCGCCGCTGTTGAGCTGTGATACAAGTTCCGCCAGAACATTTGCCATAAAGTCAGCAGTCAGCCGGGTCGCTACGCCGAGGGCGTAGTTCATAAAAGCCACTAACTACTTTCCGGCATTTTGGTCGTGTTTGCAATCGGGTCACCACCACCCCAGCACGCCAACAGCGGGCGCGCCGGGGACCCCGGTCATCGGTGCATCGGGTCACCACCACCCCGCCACGCGAAGCGCGCGTCGGGGACCCCGGTCATCGGAAGAAACACCCAACACTTCGATGCGTTTAAGTATCCACTGATTCTAAACGGCTGAAGGGATATAGTACCGTGGGCTTGGACATGGTGACCAGCAAGCAGCTTCTTGCTGGCACTAGGGGCTTGCGGAAAAAGTTAAACCCATTCTTGTTAAAGGCGCTCCAAAACCGGGACCTCCACCCCGGTCACGCCGAAACCGGGCGCGCCGGGGACCCCGGGAGCTGCGCGCCAGCCTGCGGCAGCTCGGAATTGATTTGTTTTCAAAGCTATTAACGCGGACTAAAGTCCGCTCGGCACGACCGAGGTCGTGCCCTGATACAAATCTTGCTCGCAAAGCGCATTTTTCCGCAAGCTGCTAGGGGCCAAACACATTGGGCGTAACTATGTTGTGTCCACTAATAGCCTGATAAAGGCCGAGGAGCACAAAGGGCAGCAGCACGGCAACAATCCATATTTTGGCCGACTTGCGGATCTTTTCTTCTTTTTCCCAGCGGAAGAGTTTGGTTCCCACCGTCAGACCGACTGCCGTTGTAACCAGGAGGGCGGCAAGTGGCTTCCAGTCCTGCCACAGACTGTCTCCATTCAACATGATGCCCCTCATGCCAAAAACCAGGTAAGTGGCAGGAATGAAGTTAGAAACCACTTGCAGCAACCTGGGAAAAATGTCGGCGGGAACAGTCGCGCCACTCAGGAACAGCATGGGGAAATAGCAAAGCTGCACCAGAATCGTGCCTTCCTGCATGGTGTTGGCGACCGATGCAATTACTAACCCAATGGAGCGGAATGCGATGAGCCCGATGGATATGAAAACGAATAAAGACGGAAGGTGGGCCGGCCACGGCATGTGATAGATAAGGTGCGCCAGCGAAATCACCAAAATGATGTACGGCATAAAGACGAACCATCCGGTCACCATGGAGGCCACCAGCAGCGGCGTAGGAGTAATGGGCGTGACCTTATAGCGACGCAGGATGTTCATCTCTCGCTCTTGCAGAGCGCGGATACCCGCGCCAAACAAGCCATTTCCCAGGACGCCTAGAGAGATAGACATGGTGAGCACCTGGGTCATCACCGCCGGGCTTCGCCTGACGGGAAAGATCATGGCAAAGATGAAGAAGAAAATCAGCGGAAAGAGATAATTGAAGAAGATTACGGCCCGCTGGCGTCCAGCCAGCTTCAGGTCGATCGCGATCAGGGATAAATAGGTTTTCATTCGCGCAGCTTCTTTCCCGTGAGTTCTACAAATACATCTTCCAGGGTGGGACGTTTGAGGTGAACGTCTTCGAGTTGGATACCGTGCTGGTCGAGCCAGCGCATCATTTCAAACAATGTACGGGCGGGACGTGTGGAATAAACGGCAAGGCTGCGTCCATCGCCATCCAGACTGCTCTTTACTGCGTCCGGCCATTCCGGCAGCTGCGACGCCTGCAAAGGTTGCGTGACTACGATTTGAATGAGTGATTGCTCACGGCTTTTCTGTTGCAGCTCTCGGGGTGATCCCATGGCCACGATCTTGCCTTCATCCATAATGGCCACGCGGTCGCAAAGGCGTTCCGCTTCTTCAATGTAGTGAGTGGTGAGGACCACGGTGCGCTGTTCGGCCTTCATTTCCTCAATCAGGGAATGGATTTCCAGGCGAATCTGCGGGTCCAGCCCGGTTGTGGGCTCATCCAGAAACAGCAATTGGGGATCGTTGATGAGAGCGAGGGCGAGGGCCAGCCGCTGCTTCTG
Source organism: Candidatus Angelobacter sp. (assembly GCA_036522215.1). Taxonomy (GTDB): domain Bacteria; phylum Acidobacteriota; class Terriglobia; order Terriglobales; family Acidobacteriaceae; genus Angelobacter. Next base: position 9,247 of record DATDGH010000072.1, read on the forward strand.
ACCGCCGGAGAGCGTCTCATAAAATGCGTTCCGCTTCTCCCACAATTGCAGGCGCTTGAGCAGCTTTTCCGAGCTGACGCTGCGGGAGTAGAAGGACGCAAACAGGTCTAGCGCCTCCTGCGCCCGGATCTTGGCGGGCAAGTTGGTTGCCTGGAGGCAAACGCCGATGCGGTCCTTCAATTGCCGTTTCTGGCGTTCCGGATCGTAGCCCAGAACCAGGGTGTCGCCGCCCGTGCGCGGGCGCAGCCCTTCCAGAATCTCAACTGTGCTGGTTTTGCCTGCGCCGTTAGGGCCAAGGATACCGAAGACCTCACCCGATTGAACTTCGAAATCAATTCCCTTCACCGCTTCCAGCTGAGCGTAGGACTTGCGCAAGCCGTGGACGGCAATGATGGCATCTGTGCTCATAGGATTTTTCTTAAATTAGCGGGAGTAGGTATTGATGTCTAGTAATAAATTGAGCGAATTGCATTCAATCCCGACACCGGTTTAACCTTTTCGCGCCATGAAAACCGTGAAATCGATGGTTATCGCAGTCATTTTGTCCTTTTTGGCAACTGTGGCTTACGCGCAAACTGCCGATCCGCAGTTACTGGCGGAGATCAATCACATCAAAGCCATCGACAATCATTCCCATCCGCCGAAATTGGTGGCGCCGGGCGAAAAAGATGATGATTTTGACGCGCTACCTTGCGATCCTCTCGAACCGAGTGATCCCACGCTAATTTCGCGACCGACCAACCCACAATATCTGGCGGCATGGAAGGCGCTTTATGGATACAAATACAACGATGCCGAGGCCAACCATGTCCAGGAACTGCTTCAGGCCAAGAAGGACGTCAAGCAGCGCGAGGGAGATAATTATCCTAATTGGGTGCTGGACCACCTTGGCATTGAAACTGAATTCGCCAACCGGGTGGCGATGGGACGCGGCTTGAAGCCGCCACACTTTCGCTGGGTACCTTTTGACGACGCCCTGCTGCTGCCACTGAACAACAGCAACGTGGCCAATGTAACTCCCGACCGAAAATTTTTTTACTCACGCGAGGAGATGCTGCTTAAGCGGTATCTCAAAGATCAAAACCTGAGTTCTATTCCCGCGACCCTGCAGGAGTACGCCTCCAAAGTCATTATTCCGACCCTGGAAATGCAGAAACGCACGGGCGCGATAGCCATAAAATTTGAAGCAGCTTATCTCCGCTCACTCGATTTCGGTCCCATTCCGCTGGATCCGGCACAGGAACGCACTGCCGCGCAGCAAGTCTATGGGCGCTATGCTGCCGGCGGTGTGCCGCCGGCTTCTGACTACATCAAGCTTCAGGATTACCTCATGCGCTACATCGCTGGGGAAGCCGGACGGCTGGGCTTGCCCGTTCATTTCCATACTGGTGGAGGCTGCGGGACTTATTTCCTTCTCAATGGGGCCAATCCCGCACTGCTCGATTCCCTGCTGAGTGACGCCTCGCTGCGCAAGACTACCTTCGTTTTGCTCCATGGCGGCGCGGGAGCTTTCACCAAGCACGCCGCATATCTACTGATGAAGCCCAATGTCTATGCTGATTTCTCCGAGCAGACCTGGCTTATCTCTACGCGCAAACTGAGTGAGGTAGTGCGGGATTTTCTGGAATGGTATCCGGAGAAGATTCTTTTTGGAACTGACCTCTATCCCAACACCCCAGAAATCGATTGGGAGGAAATTGGATACCAGACCACACAGTCTGGCCGCGAGGCCCTGGCAATCGCCCTCACGGGAATGATGCAGGATGGCGAGATTGACCACGCCCAGGCACTGAATCTCGCCCGCATGGTGCTGCATGACAACGCAGCCAAGCTTTATGGACTGCAGTAAGTCGGAATTGGGGAATTGGGGAATTTGGTAATTGGGTAATTGAAAATCAAGAGCAACCCAAGGCTCGTGGGGTGAACTGGTATATCAAGGCGAAGCCTTTGGCTTCTTAAGAATATTGCATTGGTTCGATGCAAGCCACGTGGCCGGTTGGGGAATTTGGGAATTGGGGAATTTGAAAATCAAGAGCAACCAAAGTGTCTGAAATTAAAAGACTTATCTACCTCCAAAATTATAAATCACCGGAACTTACAGCCGAGGCCTCATCGGCTGGGAATCTACGGCATTCCGCGGACAAAAAC
>DATDGH010000073.1:0-6352 GCA_036522215.1 Candidatus Angelobacter sp.
CGAGCAACAAATTCTTCAGGTGGTTCATTCACGAATGTCAACTGATCGCGCGTTCCCGGCGCCAGCGAATGAGAGAAAACATAGGTTGCCATGGAGCCAAAGGAGCTTCCGCCACCCATCTTGATGGCAACATCCATCGTCTTGCGTCCCATGATGGCGGCGTCAATACGAGTGAAGAATTCCTTCATCGAATAATCTTTGGGCATGAAGAGAAAATCCACCGCGCCATCAGGGCGTGCAATATATCCATCCAGGCTGATTCCGAGACCAAGAATGATGCTGCGCATGGGACAGTATTTTAATGGCCGCCAAGACTCACCGGGAAGGCCGCCGGGCGTCTAAAAAAGTGCTTGCTTCCGGGAACTTCTTTCCAGCACTGACGTATTGGTTAGCAAGGAGAGGTCTGCATGCAAAATCTGCTGAGCAATTTCCGCTACACTTTGCGCCAATTCCGCCAATCTCCTGTCTTTACCGTGGCGGCGATATTGACGTTGGCCCTGGGAATCGGGGGAACGACGGCAATATTCACATTGATGGACGCGGTGATGCTCCGCTCCTTGCCGGTGGCAGATGCATCGCAGCTCTACCGGATTGGTGAAGGCGATGATTGCTGTGTGGAAGGCGGGCCTCAGGACAAATGGGGAATGTTTTCCTTCTCCCTGTTTCAGAGGCTCAAGGCCTCGGCACCGGAATTCGAGGAACTGGCCGCATTCCAGACCGGCCGCGCTCGCCTCAGTGTCCGGCGTGAAAAAGTGGAAACGGCTGCCCGGCCTCTACGCTCGGAGTACGTCACTGGAAATTATTTCGTAACCTTTGGCATCGGCGCATTCGGCGGACGCGTGTTGACTCCGGATGATGACAAGCCTGCAGCGCCTCCAGTTGCCGTGCTCAGCCATCATGCCTGGCAGACGGTATATGGCAGCGATCCCTCGATTGTGGGCTCAACCTTCGTGATGGAAGGCCATCCCTTTACCGTGGTCGGCATCGCGCCCGCCGGGTTCTTTGGCGAAACCCTGCGCAGCGATCCTCCTGACATCTGGATTCCTCTGCAACAGGAACCGCTGATGGATGGTGAGAGCGCCATTCTCAATCAAGCTTTTTCCGCATGGCTGCGCGTAATTGGCCGCCTTCGCCCCGGAGCTTCCATTGATGGAATGCCGGCACGCCTGACTGGAGTATTGCGCCAGTGGATACAGAATGACGCTGGCTATCCCGCGAACTGGATGCCGGAAGTGATCCGCATACTTCCCAAACAGACCGTGAATGTGGTGCCCGCCGGCTCAGGAGTTGCAGAGATGAAAGAGGAATACGGCCGCAGCCTGCAAATTCTCCTGGCTGTTTGTGGCCTGGTGCTGCTGATCGCATGCGCCAATGTGGCCAACCTGCTGCTGGCGCGCGGCGTAGCGCGACGCGGACAGACTGCCGTCCGTATGGCTGTTGGCGCCACTCGGCGGCAGATCGTTAGCCAGGCACTCACGGAGAGTGTACTGCTCTCTATTGGCGGTGGGATCGCCGGACTTCTGGTAGCCATAGGAGCGGCGCGGCTTCTGTTGGCGCTTGCTTTCCATAGCGCCCATTTTCTTCCCATCAGCACCACGCCCTCGCTCCTGGTGCTCGGGTTTGCTTTCGCGCTGGCCTTGCTCACGGGAATCATATTCGGCGCAGCTCCGGCCTGGTTTGCCACGCGCACTGATCCTGCGGAAGCACTACGTGGATCCGGTCGCGGCGCCAGTGATCGCTCCGGTATTGCGCGTCAGGTGCTGCTGGTGGTGCAGGCTACGTTGTCCGTTGTTCTGGTCGCCGGAGCAACCATGCTCGCGCGCAGCCTCAATAAGCTTGAACACCAGGATTTTGGTTATCCCATTGAAGGGCGCGTTATGGTCGCTCTGCATAATCCGCGCAGCGGCGACTCGCCATCGAAGACGCTGGCATTCTATCGTCAGGTTGAAGAACGGCTTAATTCTTTGCCTGGCGTACAGGGCGCTAGCCTCGCACTCTATAACCCGCTTACCGATAACTGGGGTGAGCTGATTCTGGTTGCCGGCCATCCGGCTCCGCAGTTGAGTGAAGAGGCGGGTGCCTCATGGGACCGCGTGGGCGCGGGCTTTATGCAGAACCTTGGTATGTCTATTGAACGCGGACGAAATTTTACGCCCTCAGACAATGAAACCAGCGAACCGGCCGCGATTGTGAATCAGGCCTTCGTCAAGCGATTCTTCAAGAGCAATGAAGATCCCCTCGACCAGCATTTCGGCATAGACATTCCGGAGAATGCCGGCACGTTCCGCATTGTTGGCGTGGTGCGCAATGCGCGCTTTGCGCCCTGGGGCTGGACTGAGCCGCCGCGTCCCATGTTCTACGTGCCCTTGCAGCAATGGGTGAATTACAAAAACCCACTGATGGCAAGACTCGAACTACGTTCTCACTCGGTTGAGGCCATCATGCTCCGCACTCACGTTTCCCCTGGTGCGCTCGAGCCGATCATCACCAGGACCCTCGCCGAAATGGATCCAGATCTTACGGTCACCAATGTCAGGACCCTGCAGCAGCAAGTTGATTTCTCATTCGATCAGGAGCGGTCCGTGGCTGGGTTAGCCGGCCTGTTCGGGATAGTAGCGCTGGTCCTGGCGGCCATCGGACTCTATGGCGTAACCGCTTACACGGTCGCGCAGCGCACGCAGGAGATCGGCATTCGCATGGCTTTGGGCGCGGACCGCGCGATGGTAGTGCGGCTGATATTGAGCGGGGCGTCTAAGCGCGTCCTGGCCGGACTGATACTGGGTGTGCCATTAGCAATTGGGGCTGGGCGGCTCATCTCCGGTCAATTATACGGAGTTTCAAGTTGGGACCCGCCGGCACTGATCGCCGCGTCGATTGCACTGGCGACGTCGGCATTTTTCGCCGCCATCATTCCTGCCAGCCGTGCTGCCTCGATCTCGCCGACAAGCGCATTGCGGATGGAGTAACCAGTGGCGATTTCCGGTTCCTGCGCGTCCGTTACGGTGAAATATCTTTTATGTTTCGCTAGAATCTAGCGGTAGGCGCAGGAAAAAGGTGGCGGGCGAATTCTCAGAAATCGAGAAGCTTCTGGCCGATCTGGGACGCGGCTTCTACGCCCGAGGTTGGGTTTTGGGCACAAGCGGCAACTTCAGCACGGTGCTCAGCCGTGATCCGTTGCTCATCACCATTACTTCCAGCGGAGTCGATAAGGGCAATCTCACGCCTGATCAGTTTGTCCGTCTGGATGCTCAAGGCGGCGTAATCGCAGGGTCTGGGCGGCCCTCCGCTGAGACAGCATTGCACCTGATGCTGGTGCGGGCCCGCGGAGTGGGAGCAGTGTTGCATACTCACTCGGTGTGGAGCACAATCATTTCTGAAGCACATGCGGTTCACCATGGCTTGTGGATCGAAGGATACGAGATGCTCAAAGGCCTTGAAGGTGTACGCACGCATGCGCACCGTGAATGGCTGCCCATTGTTGACAACGATCAGGACATGGCAAAACTGGCGGGAACGGTCGAAGCGCTGCTGCAGGAACATCCACAGGCCCATGGATTTCTGTTGCGTGGCCACGGGCTCTATACCTGGGGCGAGGATCTCTCTCAAGCCAAGCGTCACATTGAAATCCTGGAGTTCCTTTTGGAAGTCATTGGCAGGAGCCACAGCGAAACCAGGGCTTCGAGCCTGTAGAACATTTTCAGAGTTATCATAAATTTGGATCGCACATCTAACCGCCGACGATGTTCTATCCATTCAGCTCAAGACGTTTGCGGGCTGAATGCTGAGTGCTGAGTGCTGATCCTGCTGGAGGTAAGACATGGCAATCGTCAGAATACCGAAAGAAAATCGCACTCTAGAAAATCCTGCTGCCATTACCACTTATCTTTCCGGCATTGGAATTGATTATGAGCGTTGGGAGCCGGCCCACGACATTAATCCGGACGCAGCGCCGGAACAAATCCTCGCAGCCTACAGCAGTGAGATCGATACCCTCAAGCAGCGCGGCGGCTACGTGACGGCGGATGTGATCGATGTGGGCCCGCAGACTCCCGATCTGGAAACCATGCTGGCCAGGTTCAACCGTGAGCACTGGCACGACGAGGATGAAGTGCGCTTCATCATCTCCGGGCGTGGAATATTCCATATTCATCCTCGAACCGGACCGGTCACGGTGATCGAGGTCGAAGCGGGAGACCTGATCCGTGTTCCTCGTGGTACGTGGCACTGGTTTGATCTATGCGCAGATCGCAGGATCCGTGCCATTCGCCTGTTCCAGGATTCTGCCGGCTGGACTCCTCGTTATACTGACAGCGGTGTGGATGCCAGCTATCAACCGGTTTGCCTGGGTCCCCGGTATTTTCCGCCGCAGAGTTCTGAAACACGATCTTGACCGCACAACTCGATCAGCACGTCTCCGGCATTCTTCTGGATGTGGAGGGAACCACAACCCCGATAGATTTCGTTTATAAGGTCCTCTTCCCTTTTGCACTCTCCCACGCAGCACATTTTTTGCAGTACCATACTTCGCCCCTGGATGTCCGCGCCGACCTGGAGGCAATGCGCCAGGAAAATCTGGCGGACGCGCGCCAAGGCTTGGCCCCTCCGCCGTTCGCGGATGCCGATCCCGGTGCTGAAGTGGAGTCAGCGGTCACCTATATGGAGTGGCTGACGGCGCGCGACCGCAAATCGCCCGCCTTTAAATCACTTCAGGGAAGAATCTGGGAAATAGGCTATCGCAGCGGCCACTTGCAAGCTGAGGTTTTCCCGGATGTGCCTTCTGCCCTCGCCCGCTGGCAGCAGCAAGGCCAAAAAATCTGCATCTTCTCTTCCGGAAGTGTACTGGCGCAGAAACTGCTTTTTGCCCATACCATCGCCGGCGACCTGACTCCTCACATCGGCTCCTACTTCGATACCACCACCGCAGGCAGCAAGGCCGATCCAGCCAGCTATAAGAAGATTGCGGATACTTGCCAGTTGGATCCGCCTGAAATCGTATTCATCTCTGATATCGTCGCAGAATTGGATGCGGCTCATACTGTGGGCATGAAGACACTATTATCTGTGCGCCCCGGCAATCGTCCCCAACCGGTAAACCCTCATACCGTAATTCACAGCTTCGACGAGATATTTTCCTGAAGGACCTTACTGCCACTCGCCTTGACGCAGGAAAGAACACGACGAAATCCGGGGCGCTGGCAGCACGAGGCATTGGAGTTTTCTTCAGATGACCCGATGCACCGATGACCCGATGACCCGATGAGCGGGGTCCTCGTCCTGCGCATCGTATCCAATCGCATCCAGGCCCTCGTGTTTGGCCAGAAAAATTGCGCGCTGGTTATGGAATTCCTGGGAAACTACCGTGACTTCTTTCTGCCCAAAGACTTCATGGGCGCGGGCCAGGGAGTCCAGGGTCCGAAATCCGGCGCAATCACTGTAGACGCGGTTTGCCGGTATCCCGGCCCGCATCAGCCCTTCGCGCATGTCCGTGACTTCGTCGTAGCCTTTGGTGTGATTGTCGCCGCTTACCAACAGGTAATCCACCCTGCCGGCGTCAAAGAGTTCTTTTGCCGCGCGCAGCCGGCTATCAAAGAACGGGTTTGGGGCTCCGTCTCCCATAGTCTTCTTGCATCCCAGGACCAGTCCGACCTGCCGATGGGGAATGTTTGCTGTGCTGTATACAACCGGCCATTAGCAGCACGGCGCACCATTACCAACGCACCATAGATGCCAAGAAACACGCACACGACCAGGACCAGGAATGTGATGATTATTTTCTTGCGCATTCTTTGTCTTGCCGCCGTAGATTCTTCACTCAATGATAAACTGCCGCCATTTTACGCACTGTTTTAGAATCACTGAGCCAATGCTTTTCCGATCACGCGCGACCTGTCCCGGCTTGCTGTGGATCACCCGATCACCCGATCACGGCGATCACCCGATTGTTAACGATGCCAGAATGTCAGCCAGCGAATTAACGGTTCAATGAACTAGGCTCTCTGCGTATGAAGAAACCCGACCCAACCGAACAAGCGCTTGACCGATTGAGTGCTCTCCGTGCCAACGCTGGAACTTCCGGCGCCACTGCGCAAGAACTCCGGGCCTTTCTTAAAAACCGATCGAACCTGGTAGTAGCCAGGGCGGCAAAAATTGCAGGCGAATTGCGCGCCACTGAGTTGTTGCCCGATCTGGTCGCAGCCTTTCATCGGCTCATGAAAGATCCTGCCAAAATGGACAAAGGCTGCGCCGCCACAACACAGATCGTTGGCGCGCTCCACGAGATGGACTACACAGAACCGGAGATCTACCTGGTGGGAATCCATCATGTGCAGATGGAGGGCGCGTTTGGGCCTCC
>DATDGH010000074.1:0-11530 GCA_036522215.1 Candidatus Angelobacter sp.
AGCATTTCCGGCTTCGGAGTCTTTTTTGTGTTTCTAATTTGGCGCAACACAGCTCCACAACAAAACGGGCGGGATTCGGCATAAGTTCTGTGAGAGTTATTCGCGGTACAGGTTTTCATTCAATCCGGCTCTATCTGTGGCGAGGCTTCCTGGTTTACTGGTATTCCGCCGGCTTCCCAGTCAGTCGCTCAATCCGCTTAGGGATTGGCGGATGCGTGGAGAACAGGTTTCCCAGGCTCATTCCCATAAACGGCTGCACAATAAACAAATGGGCCGTAGACGCAGGAACGGCCATAGGAATCTTTTTCGAATAGGCATCCAGTTTTTGCAGTGCACGAGCCAGAGCGTAGGGATTGTGGGTGAAATGCGCCCCGGTGGCGTCCGCTTCGTATTCGCGGGCGCGGGAAACCGCAAGCTGGATAAGGGCTGCAGCGATGGGCGCCAGAATCAAGGTCAAGATTCCGCCGCCACGATCACGATCATCACGTCCGCCAAACCAGAACTCAAACCGGGCCAGCATGGTAAAGGCGCCGGCCAGGGTGGCAGCTACGGAGCTGATCAGTATGTCGCGATTGCGCACGTGACCCAGTTCGTGGGCCAGCACGCCTTCCAGTTCTTCATCGTCCAGCAGGTTCAAGATGCCTTCTGTGACTGCCACGGCCGCGTGGCTCGGATTGCGTCCGGTGGCAAAAGCGTTGGGAGAATCGGTAGAGATCACATAAATCCGCGGCATCGGCAGACCCACGCGTTGCGTGAGCTGCTCCACCACCCGATAGACGCGTGGCAGTTGCTCCCGCGTAACCGGTTTCGCGCCATTCATGGCCAGCGCCAGCTTGTCTGAGAAAAAGTAAGAAAAGAAATTAATCCCCACAGCAATAACAAAGGCGGTAATCATCCCATTCTGGCCGCCGAGCCAGTCGCCGATCCCGATCGCCATCAGCGTCAATAGCGTCAGGAGGAATGCAGTTTTGAGTCCGTTCATGCCTAAGTAGATGCGAAATCCTGGCCCAAGTTTCAGAAAAGGATGATAAAGCCAAGCTGTTGAAAGGAAAATAGGTTTTTATATAGTTTATCCCGAAGCAAAGCCAGGGAACCCTGCTCGCTTATGTGAAATCTCAGGGCGTATGCCCCAGCGCATTTTGTGCCACTTTCTGAATTGCCAGCAGCTCCAACAAAAGATCATGGAGCTTGTCCAGCCGCAACGCGTTCGCGCCGTCTGACTTCGCCCGCGCCGGATCGTCGTGGACCTCCATGAAAATTCCATCTACACCCGCGGCCACGGCGGCACGAGAGAGCAGAGGAATAAATTCCGGCTGGCCTCCGGAGACTGCCTGGCCATCCGCCCCGGCAGAGGGCAGTTGCACCGAGTGCGTCGCATCGAAGACCACAGGCGCAAATCGCCGCATGATAGCCAGTGAACGCATGTCCACAACCAGGTTGTTGTAGCCAAAGGAGCTGCCGCGCTCCGTCAGGAAAATATTGTTGTTGCCCGATTGCCGCACTTTTTCCACGGCATGCTGCATGTCCCAGGGCGAGACAAACTGTCCTTTCTTGATGTTGATGGCGCGGGAGTGCCGTGCCGCTTCTACCAGCAGGTCTGTCTGGCGGCATAGAAACGCGGGAATCTGGACTACGTCCACCGCCTTTGCCACTGCGGCAACATCGCTCACCTCGTGCACATCGGTCAGGACCGGCACGCCTGACTTTTCTCTGACCTTCTTGAGGATGCGCAGGCCCGCTTCCAGTCCCGGCCCACGAAAACTCTTGAGCGAGGTGCGATTGGCCTTGTCGTAAGAAGCTTTGAAGATGAATGGAATGCGCAGCTTCCTGGCCTCATCGCGAACAGCCTCAGCCATTTTGAGCGCGTGAGCTTCGCTCTCAATCACACATGGACCGGCAATGAGAAAGAAGTTCTCACCGCCAATCTCAACATCACCGACTTTGAATGAGTGATTCACGCCAGAAAATTAGCCGCGAACTAAGAAATTGCCAGAATTGCCATAAATGCCAAAATTGCCAGAATTTTAAACCCGATCGCGTTCTCTTTCTCTGTGTTCCCTCTGCGGCCTCTGTGGTAAATGGTGTTGATCTTGGTTCTGCTAATTGCCAATTGCTATTTGCTAAGTGCGCGCGTTAGCGCCTGACAATTCTTTCCGGCCGGTGGAACATCTCCAGCTCTTCCTGCATGCGACCGTCGTGGCGGCTGCGGCCATTATCATAGGCGGCCTTCACAAAGTTGCTGAACAGCGGATGCGGCTCCAGCGGCTTCGACTTGAATTCCGGATGGAACTGGCAGCCAATGAAATAAGGATGGTCCGGAATCTCCACAATCTCCACGTAGGTGCCGTCAGGAGTTGAGCCGCTGATCTTCAATCCGCCGCCAACCAGGATGGATTCATATTCCCGATTGAATTCATAGCGGTGGCGATGGCGCTCACTGATCTCCGCCGCCCCGTAGATCCTGGCCGCCAGAGTATGCGGCTCCAGCTTGCACGTCCATGCGCCCAGGCGCATGGTGCCGCCCAATTCGTCGATGCCGCGCAGCTCCCGCAGCTTATAGATGATGCGATGCGGCGTACTGGGGTTGAACTCGCTGGAGTCAGCCTCTTCCAGCCCGCAGACATTGCGCGCGAACTCGATGCAGGCCGTCTGCATGCCCAGGCAGATGCCAAAGTAGGGGACCTTCTTCTCCCGGGCATACCGGATTGCATTCAACATTCCTTCAATGCCGCGCTTGCCGAATCCGCCGGGAACCAGAATGCCATCGAAGCCCAGCAGTTGAGCTTCCTGGGCTTCCTGATCTTTGGTTTCAAGTCCTTCGGCCTCAATCCAGGTGAAATTGAGTTTCAGGTTATGCGCCACTGCACCGTGCACCAGCGCTTCCTTCAAAGATTTGTAAGAGTCTTCGTATTCCACGTACTTGCCCACGATCCCAATATGGACCTCGTCGCGCGGATTGTAGATACGATGCACCAGGTCTTCCCAGCGCGACATGTCACGGTCGCGGCAGTCCATGCGCAGGTAGCGAAGCAGCAGCATGTCTACTCCTTCACGGGCGAAAACCAGCGGCACTTCATAGATGGAAGCTACGTCTTTAGCTGTGATGACAGCCTCATCTTCTACATTGCAGAAAAGAGCAATTTTGCTCTTCAGCTCTTTGGAGAGGAAGCGGTCTGTGCGGCAGAGAAGAATGTCCGGCTGAATACCGATGCTTAACAGTTCTTTCACCGAATGTTGCGTAGGCTTGGTCTTCAGTTCACCGGCCGCCCCAATCCACGGAACCAGCGTCACGTGAATGAAGATGGTATTATCGCGCCCCAGTTCCTGCCGCATCTGCCGGATGGCCTCCAGGAAGGGCAACGACTCAATATCGCCGACCGTGCCTCCAATCTCCACGATGGCGACATCAACCTCCTGGGCCACTTTCTTCATCGCCGCCTTAATCTCATTGGTGACGTGAGGAATCACCTGCACAGTTTTTCCCAGATAATCGCCGCGGCGCTCTTTGGTGATGATCTGCTCGTAGATTCGTCCCGTAGTCCAGTTGTTGTCACGCGAGAGCCGGGCATGGGTGAAGCGCTCGTAGTGGCCCAGGTCGAGGTCAGTTTCGGCCCCGTCATCGGTGACGAAGACTTCTCCATGTTGGAAGGGGGACATGGTCCCGGGATCGACGTTGAGATAGGGATCGAACTTCATCAGGTTGACTTTGAGTCCGCGGCTCTCCAGCAAGCAGCCGATCGAGGCCGCTGCCAGGCCTTTACCTAAAGAAGACACCACGCCACCGGTCACGAAGACGTATTTCGCCGCCATGAATTCCTCATCTCTGCTTGTTGGGATTTAGGGGATTCGCTTCCCGGGTTCGCGAATGGCTTACGCCTTGCGCCAGGAAGCCTATAGGGGTGCACAATCAATTATGGCAGAAAGTGGCCTTGAAAGAAATCCCTTGTTGCTGTGGAAAATTCAACCCATTGCCAGGCCCACTTAACAGTTCGTTACCGCAGCTTGCCAGTTCGTTACAGCAACTGGCGCGACTATTCCCGTCAAACAGTGTCACAATGGCTATGAGTCCAGGCCGCGCCTTGCTTGGGTCAGGAGAATCGAATATGAAGGCTGCAAATCTGCGAAAGCTCTGTCTGCCTGCACTGGCAATTTTCTTGTTGGTTGTTGTCTCTGCTCCCGCCTTTGCGGACGGCGATGATCCGCCTTCCATAGTTGGCAGAATCAGTTACTTGAACGGTAATGTCTCGTTTGAGCCCTCCGGAGAAAATGAGTTCGCCCAGGCTTCCTTGAACTATCCCATTACCACCGGCGACCGCATCTATACCGACCAGGAGGGGCGCGCGGAATTTGAGACCGGCAACCTGGCCGTGCGCATTGCCGGCAACACCGACCTCACCACTACCAACTTGTCTGACCGTTTAATGCAGTTTGGTCTGGCTCAAGGCACCGCGCGCTTCCGGGCTTACAGTTTGCCGGAAGATCAATCCATTGAGATTGATACTCCGAATGGGGCTTTCACAGTTCTGCGTTCGGGAAATTATCGGGTGGAAACTTTCCCCGACAGCGACACTACTTTTGTGACGGTGACCAGCGGAGAGCTGGAAATCAGCGGCACAGACGATTCAGCCACCATTCGTGCAGGACAGTCTGTGAGGCTCACGGGCTCAAACCCGCCAGAGATCGAGTATGTATCTGCTCCTGGCTCGGATGACTTTGACCAATGGTGCGGCGACCGCGACCGCCGCTTTGACCGTTCCCGCTCCTCGCAGTACGTAAGCCAGGTGCCGGGATACGAGGACCTGGATGACTATGGTCGTTGGGAGCCGGCGCAGCAATATGGACAAGTGTGGTACCCCTCTGCAGTTCCTGTGGGCTGGGTGCCCTATCGCTACGGCCATTGGGCCTGGGTGGAGCCGTGGGGCTGGACCTGGGTTGAAGATGAGCCGTGGGGATTTGCCCCCTTTCACTATGGCCGGTGGGTCTTTGTGGGCTCGCGCTGGGGATGGATTCCGGCGCCACCCGTTGCCCGGCGGCCATGCTACGCCCCGGCCCTTGTGGCCTTCGTGGGCGGCGGAGGATTTTCAGTCAGCGTGCGCGTAGGTGGCGGCGTGCAGGCCTGGTTCCCACTGGGTCCGGATGAGCCTTATTATCCTCCGTACCACCACAGCGACGTTTACTTGCGACAGGTAAACGTGACTAATGTGCGTAACGTTACCATCATCAACAACAATATCAATGTAAGAAACACCAACATCACGTATGTGAATCAACGCGTAGCGGTGACGGCGGTGTCGACGGAGGCATTCCGCAGTTCGCAGCCGGTTGCGCGGCAGGTTGTTGCCGTCAGAGCTGATGAAGCTGTGCGAGCCAGAGTGATTGAACATCCTGAAGTCCATCCGGATGTTCGCGCCGTGGTTGGCGGCGCGGTGCAGACCCATCCACAGGTGCAGGTGGCTCGTCCGCTAATGATTCAGAAGACTGTCACCCGAACTGACACTCATAATGGCCAGGGAAATCCGGCAGTGAATGAACGCGGAACGGCGCCGCGGACCTTTACTCCTCCGCAGCAGGGCACTGGACAGCAACAGACTGCGATTGACCTCAACAAAGCCCAGCACAACAATACCAATCAGCAGCCGCCCAAGCCCATTACTCCTGTGCCGCCGGGCAATGGTCAGCCACAAACCACGTTCGATGCCAATAAAGGCCAGCACAACAATGAAGGTCAACCATCGCCAAGAACCGTTACGCCCGGACCACAGGGCACTGGACAGCAGCAGACTGCGATTGACCTCAACAAAGCCCAGCACAACAATACGAATCAGCCACCGCCTAAGCCCATTACTCCTGTGCAACCGGGCGGCAATGAACAGCCCCACACCACCTTCGATGCCAACAAAGGCCAGCACAACAATGGTCCGGTGAATACTCCAACCAACATACGTCCTCTGGTGACCAAGACGCCTCCGCCTCCACCGCCTCCGCCGTTCGAGGTGCGGAAAGAGGCAATGCAGTCTCATCCGGGGCGTCCCCTGGAGCCGCAGCAGGTGCAGAACCTGCAAAAGGGACAGCCGGCAGGTCCTATGCATGATCAAGAGGTCCATCCGCATGACTCAGGCAAGGCGACCCCCCCAGATCAGCACGGGAAAGACCAGCACGGGAAAGACGAGAAGAAACACTAGAAGGCTTTGTCGAGTTTATTATTGACAGGATTCACGTCACGAGACAACATTCTCTAGAGGTAAGGAGGGTGCATGGCTACAGTTCCAATCAACTCTCGAAAGGTCGCCTCGACCAACAGGGACTTGATTAGCTTCGAGGCTGCAATGGAGAAGCTGTCTCGTGACGATCGTTTTCGGGCTACAGTCTACGCAATGAATACGCTCCTGGTGCAGAAGGGGATTTACTCACCTGAAGAATTTGAGCTTCACTTCAGGCAATTCGCGCAGAAGCAGCTCAAGTAGGTTTTTTGTCTTTCTTCTGAATGTCCTTCCATTTTGGCATGTGACACTGCGTAGCGTTAGTGCATCTTTCGTGCGCCCCTAGGTCACAATGCCAACAGTCGCAGGCACACCAGTAGTCCGTCTTTTTCTCAGGTGCTGCGCGTACCGGTTCCGGCCGTTTCTTTTTTTCCTTCGCCATGCGAACTTGTTCTGGATTCTCCTTGCCGGGGCAGCGATCTCGTCAATGGGCGAGAAATAGTAAGAACACCAGGCCTTAACGTCAATAGTCCAAAGGTAAATTACAAGGGCCTGCCGGATAAACATCCACCATACCTGACCTGCTCACTCTGCATCACCTCGCCCTCCAGATGATAAAATCCATCTAGAAAGAATCGAGCCTGCGACTTTGTAATTATGGTTGTAGACCTTCTACTTCCCGGGAATTTTCTATTTGTTTGAGGCTTCGCCGGCAGGCAGGCCTTCAAAACCACAATAGCGCGGCTCATGCTTATGACAACAGCCTCAACACCGCCGAGACCGGATCTAGGATCACTCAAGATTGACGACCGCCTGCGAACCACGAAGAAGGGCGGCAAGAAACTGGGTATGTTTGCCGCATGCGTCGGCGTCCTGGTGATTCTTGCCGGGCTGCTGGCGGCTTTTCGCTCGCGCAAACCCGTGGTTGAAGTGGCGGCGGCTCGTCCAGTCGGAGACATCAGCAGCCAGGCGCTGCTCAATGCCAGCGGCTATGTCACGCCCCGACGCCGGGCAACCGTTGCCGCCAAGGTTACTGGCCAGGTCAGGGAGATCTACGCGGAAGAGGGCTTGCGCGTGAAGACGGGGCAGGTCCTGGCGGTCCTGGATTGTTCACAACCTGAGGCAGCGCTGGCCTCCGCTAAAACGGACCGCGACGCCACCGCCGCTGCACTGTCCGATCTGCAGGTACAACTTGCCTACGCCGACCGCGAGCTGCAGCGTGCCCAGGGGCTGCGCTCCGCCGGAGTGAATAGCCAGGAAGCGCTGGACAATGCGACTACAACGCGCGACAGCCTGCGCTCAAAAATCGCTTTGACCAAAGAGCAGACCCGGGCGGCCGAAGCCAGGATTGGCGTGGCCGAGCAGGATGTAGTCAACTGCACCGTTCGCTCGCCTTATGACGGCATTGTGGTTTCCAAAGACGCGCAGCGCGGAGAGATCGTATCTCCCATATCAGCCGGCGGAGGCTTTACGCGGACCGGCATCGCCACCGTCGTTGATATGAATTCGATTGAGATCGAGGTGGACGTCAACGAAGCTTACATCGCGCGCGTGAAGCCGGGTCAAAAAGTGGTGGCCACGTTGGATGCATATCCGGAGTGGCAGATTCCTTCTACCGTGCGCACCGTCATTCCTACCGCCGACCGTCAGAAGGCAACCGTGAAGGTGCGAATCTCTTTCGACCAGCTTGATCCACGAATCCTTCCTGATATGGGAGTGAAAGTTGCTTTTCTCAGCGATCAGCCCCCGCCCTCTAAAAACAAGACTGAGGCCAAGGCAGTGATTCCCAATGCTGCCGTGCATCAGGAAGATGGGAAGGCCGTGGTATTCCTGGTGCGCGAGGGAAAGGTGGAACGCCGCGCCGTGAGCCTGGGCCGGGAACATGGCGGCGACGTTGAGGTGCTCGCTGGTATTTCCCCGGGTGAGACATTAGTAACAAAGGGCGCAGAAGGAATCCACGAAGGCCAGGAAGTGGAGATCAAGCAATGAGTGTTTTCAGAGATCGACACCCGTATGGGTTTCAGATCACGGCGATCACCCGGGGTCCCCGACGCACGCCGGTTTTTGTTTTTGCGTGTGGCGGGGTGGAGGTCACCGGATCACCGGGGTCCCCAGCGCGCCGGTTTTGCGCGATGGGGTGGAGGTCACGCGCGATCACCCGATTCTTGGTGGGGAGGTAACTAGCAAATGGTACGAGTAGATGGACGCGGCCAGTCATCCAGCCTGATTCAGGTGCGCGGGCTGGACAAAAAATATCAGCGTGGCAGTGAGGAGATCCACGTCCTCCAGGGCCTGAACCTGGACGTGGAGAAGGGCGAGTTCGTTGCCTTCATGGGCCCCAGCGGCTCCGGCAAGACTACTTTGCTGAACCTGCTGGGCGGCCTGGATGTACCCTCTGCCGGCACCGTGACCGTCGCCGGAGACGAGATCACGCACATGTCGCGCAGCCGGCTCACGCAATGGCGCGCGCGCCACGTGGGCTTTGTGTTTCAGATGTATAACCTGATTCCCGTGCTCACTGCGTATCGCAATGTTGAGCTGCCTCTGTTGCTCACCAAGCTCTCCAGGGAGCAGCGGCGTCAGCACGTGGAGATGGCCTTGAATGTCGTGGGCCTGGCAGACCGGATGCATCACTATCCTCGCCAACTCTCCGGCGGACAAGAGCAGCGTGTGGCCATCGCGCGGGCCATCGTCTCCGATCCCACCTTCCTGCTTTGCGACGAGCCCACCGGCGACCTCGACCGCAAGAGCGCCGATGAAATCATGGACCTGATCCACGCACTGGTGAAGCAGCATGGGAAAACCGTGCTTATGGTCACCCACGACCCGGTTGTTTCAGAACGCGCGGATACCACCCTACATCTTGATAAAGGCGCGCTCGTAGGCAGCGTTAAGGGTGAAGAGGTCACCGCAGGAGGCGCCCGATGAAATTCAGCCACCTCTTATTCGCAAACCTGTTTCGCAAGAAGACCCGGCTGGTGCTCACCACGGCCATGTTCGCCATTGCCTTGCTCTTGTTTGGCTTCCTGGGCATCATCAAAGCCGCTTTCGGCGGCAATGTGGAGCTGGCCGGCGCTGACAGGCTGGTGATCATTAATCGCACCTCAATCATTCAGCCGCTGCCGCTGGCCTATCGTGACCGCATGCTGCGTATTCCCGGAGTCAAAGACGTCACCCATTTCAACTGGTTTGGCGGCGTTTACCAGGATCCAAAAAACTTTTTCGGGCAGTTCGCTATTGACGTAGAGCACCAGCGCCAGATGTTTCCGGAATTCAAGGTCCCGGATGACCAGTGGCAAACCTTTGTGAAAGACCGCACCGGGGCAATTGCGGGAGCGGATCTGGCCAAGCGCTTCGGCTGGAAACTGGGTGATCGCATCCCCATCCAGGGAACTTTTCTTCCCGGCACCTGGGAATTCACCCTGGATGGCATTTATAACGCCAGCCGCAATGGTGACGACCAGACCCAGTTCTGGTTCCAGTGGGATTATTTCGAAGAAAAAGTTCCTGATCGCTACAAAGGCATGATCGGCTGGTATTACGTGAAAGTAGCCAACCCTGATGATTCTGCTCGGGTGGCGAAAGCCGTTGATAACGAATTCTCGAATTCCACTTATGAAACCAAGACCGATACGGAAAAGGCCTTTGCCGCCGGCTGGGTCAAGCAGTTTGGCAATATCGAATTCCTCATCATGGTGATTGGCACGGTGGTGTTCTTTACCTTGCTGCTGGTCACGGGCAACACCATGGCCACTGCTGTGCGTGAGCGTACAGCCGAGCTGGCCGTCTTAAAAGCAGTAGGCTTCTCCGACCGTTTTGTGCTGCTCTTTGTTCTAGGGGAATCGTTGTTGATTGCCTGCATTGGAGGAGCCATCGGCCTGGGCCTGGCCAAGCTCCTGACTCTGGGCGGCGATCCCACCGGCGGCTTTCTGCCTGGTTTCAATATGCCCGCGAGCGTGATCCCGTGGGGATTAGCAGCGGCCCTGGCAGTGGGAGTGGCCAGCGCCATCCTGCCCGCCGTCACAGCCATGCGGTTGCGCGTGGTAAACGCGCTAAGGAGAGTGTGAGATGGCCGTTCCAATTACCTACAACTTGCGCAGCGTAAGGGCCCGCTGGACTTCCACCGTGGTAGCGGTCCTGGGAATTGCCGGAACGGTTGGCGTGTTTATCGCCATGCTTTCCCTGGCCAAAGGCTTTAAAGCTACATTGGTGGCTTCCGGCGCTGCCGACAATGCCATCATTTTGCGCTCGGGTTCCACCAACGAGATGGACTCATCCGTAACTCTGGCTCAGGTCCATGTGATTGAAGATGCTCCGGGTGTTGCCCGCTCCGCCAGTGGCCCTATGGTGTCACCCGAAGTGGTCGTCATCAGGAATTTTGCCCTGCGCTCCACGGGGACTGACGCCAACGTACAGGTGCGCGGAGTTTCTCCTCGCGTGCTTGAAGTGCGCAAGCAGGTGAAAATATCCGAAGGCCGCTTTTTCCAGCCTGGTCTTTTTGAACTGGTGGTAGGCCGCAATGCCACCCATTCCTATGCCGGCCTGGAACTTGGCAACACCATCAAGTTTGGCGGCGCTACCTGGCAGGTAGTAGGCATCATGGACTCTGGTGGCACAGCCTTTGATTCAGAAGTCTGGGCAGACAGCAGCGTCCTGGACCAGGTGTATCACTATCCCCAGGATGTCTTTCGTTCTGTGACCGTTCATTTGACCTCGCCGGCTGCCTTGCAAAAATTGAAAGACGCGCTTACCTCTGATCCGCGCATGCAGGTTGGAGTGACTCCGGAAATCGAGTATTACGACAAAGAATCGCGCGCTCTCACGCAGATGATTACCGTGCTGGGCGGAATCGTGGCAGTCATCATGGGCATCGGCGCCGTCTTTGGCGCGCTCAACACCATGTATTCGGCCGTGGCTGAGCGTGGCCGCGAGATTGCCACCATGCGGGCCCTGGGTTTCGGCGGGCCAAGTGTGGTTACGTCGTTCCTGGTTGAGTCTTTGTTGATAGCGCTGGTCGGCGGTCTTATCGGATGCGTGGCCGTCCTGCCTCTGAACGGACTCACCACCGGAACCATCAACTGGCAGACCTTCTCTCATCTTGCCTTTGCCTTCAAGATTACGCCGCCGCTGCTGCTGGAGGGCATCATCTTTGCACTGGTGATGGGCTTTTTTGGCGGAGTCTTCCCTGCCGCCCGCGCAGCCCGCCGCCCTGTAGCCGCTGCGCTGCGGTCGCTATGAAGCTCGTGTAGCTGTGTGCTTTTGGTTGTGGGCACAGCGCGGCCAGCCGCAAAGAAAAACGCCGGAGGCGTGACCCAAGGTAGCCCAGGGTG
>DATDGH010000075.1:0-19957 GCA_036522215.1 Candidatus Angelobacter sp.
ACTCAATTACTCAATTCCCTGATGCTAGAATCAAGCAGCTTTTTCTAATGACACACGTTCTGCTGACATTTTTCCCGCAACTGCTGGACCTGGTTCCAGAGACCCTCTTGCGCCTGATCGTGGCCGCAACTTTGGGCGGACTCATTGGCCTGGAGCGCCAAGTCAAACACCGGCCCGCCGGCCTGCGCACCAACATGCTTATGTGTTTCGGCGCGGCCTTATTCACCGTCCTTTCCATTCAACTGGCGGGCGGGTCTGGAGGCGAGCGAACCCGTATAGCCTCGCAGATCATTGCCGGGATTGGATTCATCGGCGCCGGCTCCATCTTGCGCGACAAAGGCGGCGTCACGGGCGTCACCACCGCGGCCACCATCTTTGTTGTGGCGTCCATCGGCATGGCCTGTGGCGGAGGCTTTTATCTTCTGGCGGTTTTTTCAACCGCATTGATTTTGCTGGCGCTGCTGTTGCTGGGCTGGCTGGAACAACGGTTTAACCTGAAACCTGTGGCCATGAATTACACCATTGTCACGGGAAAAACGTCGGAAGAGATCGTGAATGAAGTGAATGAAATCGTGGACGATTGCGGAGCCATGCTGCGCGGGACCCGCTTAAGCACCCATGATGGGAAAGTGAAAATCGTTTTCAACTTGGATGCCACACGCACGGAACATAAAGTCCTGGCCGAGCATTTTCGCCGCTCTCCGGACCTGCACGAATTTCAGGTCGGCCCCGGACTTGAGCCCGAATGATGGTTCCATTCACCAAAGCATCTGCCTGCGGCAACGATTTTCTGATAGTGGATGGAATCCACGCGCCTGCCGGAATGCATGAATTCAGCCGCCGCATCTGCGATCGCCACAACGGCGTAGGCGCGGATGGAGTGGAATGGCTCTTTCCCGCACAGGATGCCGATATGCGCGCCCGGCTCATCAATGCCGATGGCAGTGAAGCGGAAATTTCCGGCAATGGCACGCGCTGCGTCGCTGCCTGGCTGATCAGTCAAGGCGGAAAAGACCAGCTCAGCATCCGCACTGGGGCAGGAATCAAGCTTTGCCGGCTTGTCTCGCGGGACGGCAACCGTTTCGAATTTGAGATGGACATGGGCGAGCCGGAGCCGGGAGATGACTTTTCCATCAAAGTTGCGTTTGGCGAGGTGCATGGCACGCCAGTGTCTATGGGAAATCCGCACTATGTGGTGTTGGTCAAGGAATTTCCTCCGGGCTGGCAGGGTGAAGCGGCGGAAATTGGCCGTCATCATGATTTCAAGCATGGCATTAACGTGGAGTTTGTGAAAATCAAGAGCAGAAACGATATTGAAGTGCGTTTCTACGAGCGTGGCGTGGGCGAAACGCAATCTTCCGGAACCGGCTCCTGCGCCTCTGCGGTCGCTGCCATCGCCGCCGGACGCGCCAACTCTCCCGTCCACGTCCATGCTCCGGGTGGAACGCAAGTCGTGCGCTGGACAGGGAAGAACGTCTTTCTGCAAGGCCCAGCGCAATTGATTTGTCGCGGAGAATACATTGGGAGTTAGCCACGAATTCATTCGCGACTAAACAGGTTTTTGCATGAGCATCCTTAAAGCGCGGGCCCTGAAACCCGGCGACAAAGTCGGCATCATCGCTTCCGCCAGCAATATCAAACCTGAGTTGCTCCAGGCTGGTGCGGAAGGGCTTCGTGCCCGAGGTTACGAGCCGGTGTACCTGCCGGGGATTCTCGACCGCGACCTTTATTTTGCCGGAACGCTGGATCGCCGGGTGCGAGAGCTGGAGGAACTGCTGCAACGCGATGACATTGCCGCATTGATCTGCGCGCGTGGCGGCTACGGCTCTAACTATCTCCTGGAGCGGATCGATTTCCAGAAGTTTGTGCATCATCCCAAAATGGTTGTCGGCTATTCCGACAACACCTCGTTGTTGACCGCCATTCATGATCGCACTGGATTGATCACATTTCACGGACCGATGGTGACCAAAG
Source organism: Candidatus Angelobacter sp. (assembly GCA_036522215.1). Classification (GTDB taxonomy): domain Bacteria; phylum Acidobacteriota; class Terriglobia; order Terriglobales; family Acidobacteriaceae; genus Angelobacter. The sequence goes on from DATDGH010000075.1 coordinate 1,975, forward strand.
ATTTCGCCTCGCCGGACGGAGTTGAGCCTTCCAGCTGGCAAAATGCGTCCGGCGGCACGCAAAACTGGAACATTCCCACAGGCGGGGTTGAGGTCCTCAAGCCCGGGCACGCTCAAGGAAAGCTCTATGGGGGGTGTCTCTCGCTGCTGGTGGCGTCTCTGGGCACGCCGTTCGAAATTCAAACCGACGGAACCATCTTGTTTGTGGAGGATATCGGCGCCAAGCCGTATCAAATCGACCGCATGCTCATACAGTTGCGGCTGGCAGGCAAGCTCGACCGGGTGCAGGGATTCATCTTCGGCGAAATGCTGGACTGCGTCCAGCCCAACAGCCAGGATTACAATCTGCAGCAGGTTCTCATGCGCCTGCTGGACCGCTACGACGTGCCAATCGTCTACGGTCTGAAGTCAGGCCATGTCTCCCGCTCGAATATAACTCTGCCCATTGGGGTCCAAGCGAGGCTAATCGCGGATAGTTCGGGACCTAAACTGACCATCCTTGAATCATCAGTGAAAGTCAGCTAAATTAGAGCGCTTCCAGAGTTGCTGTAACTCATTGCGAACCCATGCAGCCCCCCTGTTTCGTTTGTGGTCAAGTGTTCACTTCCCAAAAAGGAAATCTAAGTACAAAATTGGCTGTCCCGTTTATGTTGCCAGCCTGTGCAATATGAGATTATTCCAATTTGGGTCGCGCTTGTGGGGATGTCCTCAAGGGAATGCCTGCAAAAATCCACCGCGGTCCCGATATCCAGGGAAACACAATGAAGCTATCGAAAGTGATCGTCATTTTAGCAATGGCGCTTGCGCTATTGTTCGTCGCGAATGTGGCCAGTGCTCAGGCGCCGGTGTGGACTGACATACTGAACCAACTGTGGTATGGAAACATGGCCAGTGGAAGTTACTTTCAAGTTGGCCCGAGCCCACAACCGAGCACGATCTGGTACACGGACTTAGCCGGTATACAGCCCACCCCAAACACCCTGTCCCTGGCAGTGTCCACTTTAACTGGTGACGGAACTCAGGACGGAACTGGACAGGACCCACAATCAGGATCTGATAGCTGTGGGACAGTCATTTCCCCGGTAACGTTCATTGAAAGTGGTCAGGGAACGGGAGTAAAGGGCGTTGGATTTAAGGGAAATTTCAATGCGCCTATGGGAGGGGTTTCGCTTACCTACTATCCCGACCAGAATCTGTTTGAGGCAGTATTTTTCCACGAAGATTATTGTTATGGGCTCGCCAGTGATGGGAGATCATCCGATGGAAGCACCTCCAGAGAGTATGGATTCTTTCTGTCTGGATATGGTGGCGGCATTTATGCCTACTGGGGAACGCACGAGAACCAGCGTGGGCAGGAAGTGCAGGCACAGTTTCAGCTGCCAAATGTTCAACCTGGAATGGAATATTATTTCGAGATGTATCCCGCATGGAGTGGCGGCTCGTGTGGGTTTTATGTAACTGTCCTGGATACTAACTTTAATCCGGTGTATCCGACAACATTTACTTCGGTGGATTCTTATAACTACCCGACACCCGGACCTACAATAACCGGGGCAGATTCCGGCTTCTGTAGTTCTGTTGCTGCTGCAGGCGGGGATACAGGATATGTATCAGCGAACATCTCGGTTGCGCCTGCAGTCACAGGCACCCTGCCGTCAACCAGCGAGCTTAATACGTACCTGGAAAGAGTCTTTGTTGGAAAATAACACGCTTGCGGAGTGATCAGCCTGCGGCGAGTTCCGCTTATGAAATACGGGCAAAGGCGATAAAGAATCCTTTGCCCGTTTCCTTTTTTTCACCTGCTCTTTGTTAAAACTGCGATTCGGTGCTCCCAGCTATACCCTGTTGGTCTCTGCGGAAAGGGATGTCTTCGCTGTCATCGGAGTCGGCACTAGAGGGGCTTTTGTAGCGTTACATCGATTGGATTGTCGGCCGAATCCAGGATGGATGCAGGATAGATTCAACCCAAAACCGAGCTGCCGGGAAACTATCCCTATTTGGACTGTGCGCTTCGTGAACGAACGGCTCAAACCTGATTGAAGCCGGTTCAGGAGAGCAGAAAACCGAGATTTTGCGCTGTGCGGCTGAATCGGTAACTTCGGTAACATCGTTGAAAAATAAGCAGATATTCGTTCCGGAAAGGGCGATTGATTTGTTTTTTGTTCCGGAACAGCAAAGCAGCTTCTAGCTCCTGGCTACTAGGTTCTAGCTTGGTTAGAGCCAGCTCCCGCTGCTTCTGAGGGCGGCAAATTTTTGCTTTGCTGGCTGAATCGGTGATTTCGGTAACATCGTTGAAAAATAAGCGGATATTCGTTCCGGAAAGGGCGATTGATTTGTTTTTTGTTCCGGAACAGCAAAACAGCTTCTAGCTCCTGGCTGCTAGCTTCTAGCTTGGCTAAAGCCAGGCCCCGCTGCTTCTTGCGCGACAAATTCTTGCCTTGCTGGCTGAATCGGTGATTTTTCCGCAACCTGTGAAGCCGGTGCCCCTTCAAAGGGCAAACTTATTACTGCGTAATCACGCGGGCTCTTGATCCGGCCCACTTTTGGATTCAGGCGACGCGCGAGTGGCGGCGTATGCCTGGCTGTTCTAGTTTTAAGTATTACATAGTTTAATTACGTTGTCAAGAGTGCTTGAAAGACGGTAATGGGTCTTTATGATCATAAAGACCCATTACCTGAAAGGCGAAGCCCTTGCCTGGTTGGGCTCACGGCTGCTAGAGGCGAAGGGCCGGGCAGCCAAAAAGGCTTATCAAAAATCACACTTGAACAAAAGGCCAGGGTTTCCAGGTCTCCGGGAAGCCAGTAGCTAGAAGCCAGTGGCTCGTTTAATCTAAAAACGTGACCGACCAGCAGCACGTTCATCTCATCGGTATCTGTGGCACGGCCATGGCTTCTCTGGCAGGACTGCTTAAGCAACGCGGATTCAAAGTCACCGGCTCGGATGCGGCAGCTTATCCTCCCATGTCCGATTTTCTTGCCTCCATGACTATTCCGGTTGCTCAGCCCTACTCTGAAACCAACCTGAAGCCGCGGCCCGATCTTGTTGTAGTGGGCAACGCGATTTCACGCGGCAACGTGGAACTGGAATATGTGCTGGATGAGCGCATGCCGTTTCGCTCGCTGCCGGATGTCCTGCACGAATATTTCCTGCGAACGCGCGAGCCGATGGTAGTGGCGGGCACCCACGGAAAGACCACCACCACTTCCATGCTGGCATGGATATTTCAATGCGCAGGCAAAGATCCTTCGTTTCTCATTGGAGGCATTGCGGAGAACTTCGGCGCCAGCTTTGCTCTCAAGCAGGGAAAACATTTCATCCTGGAGGGCGATGAATACGACACCGCATTCTTCGATAAAGGCCCAAAATTCCTGCACTACTTTCCCCAGGCCATCATCCTGACGTCAGTGGAATTCGATCACGCCGATATTTTTCGCGATCTGGATGAAGTAAAAAAAGCTTTCCGCCTTCTGGTCAACCTGGTCCCGCGCAAAGGCAAAATCGTCGCTTACGACGCGCATGTGAATGTAGACGATTGCCTGGCCCGCGCCTTTGCTCCGGTCGAGCGATATGGGATGAAAGAGAACTCTTTCTGGCGAATCACCAACTTAAGTTTCGGTCCTGACAGCACCTCATGGTCAGTATTGCGGGAAGGGAACCATTGGGCGGATTTTCAGTTTCCACTGGCCGGAGAGTACAACGTGCTCAACGCGACTGCAGCCGCAGCTATGGCTGCCCATTATGGAATCGAGCCGCCAGCGATTGCCGACGCGCTGAAGAACTTCAAGAGCGTCAAGCGACGCCTGGAGGTCAAGGCTGAAATCGACGGCATCACCATCATCGACGATTTTGCTCATCATCCCACGGCGATTGCCGAGACCTTGCGGGCATTGCGCACGCGGTATCCTGCGGCACGCCTGTGGGCCATTTTTGAACCACGTTCCAACACGCTGCGCCGAAAAGTCTTGCAAAAGGAACTGGTCAGCAGCCTGGCGCTCGCCGATCAAGTGGTCATTGCCAGCGTGTTTAAAGCTGAATCCATTCCTGAAGCTGAGCGTCTCACGACTTCATCCGTGATTGCAGGGCTGAAGCGCGAAGGCAAACCTGCGCGTGAGCTGGCCGATGCCGACGCCATTGTGGAGGCTATCGCGCCTGAATTGCATTCGGGCGACGTGGTCGCCATCCTGTCGAATGGCGGATTCGGCGGGATCTATGAGAAGCTGCCGCGCAAGCTGGAACAATTGCGCCCTGAGCGCCCTGCATGATTGCAACCCTGCGCATGGTCTCGGCGATTCTGTTCATGAGTATCGTGGTCCCCGTGGCGTCGCTCTTCGTCTTTCCCTGGACGCTCATCACGCGCGACGTCCGCCTTCTCTATGCCACGGGAATGGCCATCATCCGGGGGATGGTCTGGTTGACCGGCACCAGGGTCAAAGCGGAGGGCCTGGACAAAATCGATCCCAAAGGGACGTACATCTTCATGTCCAATCACGTTTCCAATCTGGATCCAATCATTCTCATGCCGTTGATTCCACGCAGAACCTCGGTGCTGGTGAAGAAAGAATTGTGGCGACTCCCAGTGGCTGCCCGCGCCTTCGACCTGGCCTCACTGGTTCCGGTGGAAAGACAAAACCGGGATGCCGCCATCCAGAGCGTTCGTCGAGCCACCGAGGTGATGAGCCAGGGCGTCAACATGATGGTCTATCCCGAGGGCACGCGCTCTCCGGACGGCCGCTTGCTTCCTTTCAAGAAGGGCCCGTTTTTCATGGCCGCGGAGACCGGATTTCCGATTGTGCCGGTCACCATGGTGAATACATTTGAGATATTGCCCAAAGGCAAATTTGCCGCGAAGAAGGGAACTGCCAGACTGGTTTTCCATCCGCCCATTGATCCCGCAAAATTTCCGTCCCGGGACGACTTAGCCGAGGCAGTAGCGAACGCTATCAAAAGCGCTTTGCCTGCGGATCGGCAGTAGCGCCACTCGCCTGGACTTCGTTTCACTTTGGGCATATAGTTCACAAACGCCAGGAGGAACCAGCGCCCGCGAGGAGAGTGTTGTTCGCAATAACATGAAGAAATCTTTAGAAATCGCAGCTCTTCTGTTGATCGTATTTGAATGTTCCATCGGCACAGTAAACGCCCAGACCTTAACCACCGAGACCATTTTGTATTCGTTCCAGTCCGGTACTGATGGTGCGTTGCCCTACGACGGATTATTGGCTGGAGCAAGCGGCGTCTTCTACGGCACCACAGGTCAGGGTGGAAATGGAAGCAACTGCGGCACCACAGGCTGTGGCACGGTTTTTCGACTTGCTAACGTCAGCGGCACGTGGACTGAAAGTGTCCTCCACGCATTCAACAACACAGACGGATCTTTTCTTCGATATGGTTCGTTGATCTCAGATGCGGCCGGCAATCTCTATGGAGCTACTTACTATGGCGGGGCGCATGGCCGGGGAGTGGTGTTCGAATTGTCTCCGCCCCCCATTCCAAATGGTACGTGGACGGAGATGGTGCTGCATTCTTTTGCAGGCGGCAGCGACGGCGCCAACCCTAATGCCGATCTTATCCTGGACGCAAACGGCAATTTGTTTGGGACCACTCAGGGAGGAGGGGGCCATGGCAGCTGTCTGGCCGGTCTTACCTGCGGTGTTTTCTTCGAGCTAACGCCGCCACCCCCGACTGATCCCAGCAGGCCATGGACCGAAACCATTCTCTTTGATTTCAAAGGCGGCAGCTCCGGCGGAAACCCCAACGGTCTGATTGCGAGCGGCGGTAACTTTTTCGGCACAACATATTTGGGCGGTAAATCCGCAAGCAGCTGCAACGATGGTACATGCGGCGTGGTGTTCAAGCTGTCCAAAGATAGTAACGGCAACTGGTTGGAGACTGTGTTGTACTCCTTCGCCGGCGGCAGTGATGGAGCCAATCCAAATGACAAGCTCCATCGCGACGCGAGCGGCAATTTGTTCGGTACCACGTCTCAGGGTGGCGGATCGAACTGCCTGGGCACCGGCTGCGGGACGGTATTTGAGGTATCACCACCCACGACGGGGACGGTGTGGACAGAGACCTTAATTCATGTTTTCGGTGGCACAGGAGATGGAATCTTTCCACTCTCGCCCGTCATCGGCAATGGCAGCGGAGATATTTTCGGCACGACAGGACAGGGCGGCGGAACAAATTGTGGCAACGACGGCATCAGCGGCTGCGGAATCGTATTTAAGCTGACGCCACCAGTGCCCCCGGGCACCCAGTGGACTGAGACCATCCTTCACAAATTCCGGGGTGGGGTTAGTGACGGCGCCTTTCCAACTGCGGGCTTGGTGCTGGTCGGCGGCAAGTTGTATGGAACAACTGTCTATGGGGGCGGTACCGGTTGCAGCACCCAATTCCTGACGAATCCAGGTTGCGGCACCGTTTACCAGTTGCAGTAGCTCATGCGACAACATCACCTCGCTCGAAGCGGTTGAGTGAAGTCTATTGTTTTCGGCAAGGGCAGCTAATACCTGCTCTCGGCTAACTAACGGTTGGAAAATCCTGTAGAAATTCTTCCAGTCCTTCTCTGCCCTCTCCTTCTTCGAGGTGATCAAGCAAAGTCTGAAAGGTCACGCGAGTCCCGCGAAATACAGGAGTTCCACTCAGGACGCGCATAATTCTTGCTTGCGGTATCAGGATGTTCGTTTCTTTCGCCGGACGGCAAGCTTGGAAGATTCCGCCGCCGATTGTTGTCGCAGCATGTACACTCGAAGCGCAAAATTCATCAGCCGCTGGTACCCTTTGCCCCGTCGTCTGAAAAACTCAATCACATCTGAGTCCACACGCAATGTTATCTGTTGTTTCCGGACTCCGGCCCCGGTGGCGTGCCATAGCTCCTCGGGATTGTTCACCTGGATGGCATTGGCAAAAAATCCTGCGTCGATTTTGGGAAGCTGGGGCACTTCATCTTCTGAATGCTTCGCGGAAGTAGCGGTCTTCTTCATCTCTGGTGGCCTTTCTTAGAGAAAGGATGCGGATTACGCCTTCGGATGGCAATGTGAAAACCAGGCCAACAACTGCCTCGCCTTGGATTTTCTTGGATGAATTACAATTGTAGCTACATCTGGGATTGCAGTCAAGGACAATCAGTGGCCGGTGATGCGAACAAGAGTTGGTGCGGCGGTCAGTTGTTGCCGTCAAGCGTGGCCTCAGCCAATGCTCCAGCCTGCGTCAGCTTGATCTCGATCGAGCCTATCGTAGAATACGGATATCTTCACCCATCTAACAAAGGCCTCTTTTTGCTGGTATTCTAGTGACAGACCGGGTCTACCCTGTGGCAAAGACAATATGAGCACTACAGCCAGGATCAGCTTTGAAGAGTTTCAAAGGTTGCAGGAAGCCTCAGAAGAGACTGTCCGTTATGAGCTGGATGAGGGAGAACTGATCGTGACTCCATCGTCAACCGGAGGTCACAACCTCGTCTACCTAAGGCTTTGGAGAGCACTCACGGCTTTCATTGAGGAACATGATCTCGGAGTGGCTGTAACTGAGCTCGATTTCCGCCTTGACAGCGATACTGTCCGCCGGCCGGATGTCGCTTTCATCGCCAAGAATGAGATCCACCGATTCGACCCGAATCGCACGCCGATCGAGGGCGCACCCACACTCGCGGTTGAAGTCATATCCACTGGGAACCTCGCTCAGGACACACGCAAAAAAGTGAAGCAATATCTCGCCGCTGGAAGCCGTGCAGTTTGGGTCATTTATCCTGCGCTACGAATCGTAGAGGTGCATGACAATAGCGGTAGTCGCAATGCCGTTGATCAAGACTCTTTTAGAGAGGAAAAGCTTTTTGGAGGACACAGATTCTCCGTATCCCTTGCAGAGTTGTTTGACGGTCGTCGCCCGCGATCTGTCTGATCTCTATCTTGCTCGCCTTTTGAAAGACCCTTTGCGTTGGCAATCGGGTCAACGGGTCATCGGTGCATCGGGTCACCACCACCCCGCCACGCGAAGCGCGCGTCGGGGACCTCGGTCATCGGAAGAAACACCCAACACCTCGATGCGTTTGAGTATCCACTGATTCCAAACAGCTTAGCGAGCAGTCAATGGAGAGCCCGCAACCGTCTCAGGCTGAAGAGTTGCAGCATGGTTGGCATGGTCACGAAATCGGTTTACGCTAAATATGAAAAGGCTCTAAGCTGGGTTGAGGCTGGCTTCCGCCACAGCGCCATCCTGCGTCACTTTGATCTCGATCGAGCCCTCGTCATTTTTATGCACCACCGGCCCAGCAGAGACATGATCAACCGCATGAGAATTTAGAAATTCGATCTTCAAGGCCCCACTGCCTGTCGGCTTGATCTTGTATTGGAAGCTCTTTCCCGGTTCAAGGGAGTTGATGCCAAAGGTCGCGTCGGGATAGTCGATCACAACGTTGGAGATTTTCTCATTGCTGGCATTCGTGACCGTGACTTGAATTACATGAGAATGCATGCATCCGCCGAGGGCAATCAACAGCAAGGCGGCAGTGGCTATCCTAAAGAAGGTCATTTCTTTTCAATCACCCGCGCTGTGAGCACCACGCCGTTGCGGTTGTCGTGCAGCTTGAGCGGGAACACCAGGATGTTCCAGTTCCATCGGGCTGTCTTGGTGGGCAGGTGGGGCAATCCACGGAAGCTGCGGTCTACGTAAGTTTCCCTGGTATCGGCGACTGTGCGGATTATGTCTTTCCATTCTGCATCCAGTTCGGGAAATTCTTCGAACAGGTTCTTGCCTGCAAACCAGCTCCGCTTTTTATCATAGAGCCGGGCGAAATACTCGTTTACGTACATCCAGTTTCCATCGCGGTCCAGAATTTCCAGCACCACGTCCTCGCCCATGGCCATGGCAATCCGCGAATAGAAAAAACCGCGGGCATCTACTACAACCGGCTTACCACGACGCTTGGCCTCAAATGAGTGAAGAGCGGCCAGCAGATCATCCACGGAGCTGTAGCCCTTGAGCAGGTGCATGTCTTCCACTCCGCCAAATTTTCGTTCCAGCGTGGCGGAAAGAATAATGATGGGAACTTCAGGCCGCTTATCGCGGAGGGACTGGGCCACCTCGGTGCCAAATTTACCGGCGCCCAGGTGATAGTCGAGCACAGCGATATCTATGTTGTTCAGATGGGATTCAGCCTCCTCCACAGAGGAGGAGGTGACTGCCTCATAGCCATTTTGGCGAAGAATGGCCGACCGGAGGATCAAGTTGTCCTGGCGATCGTCCAGAAGCAGCACGCGGATTGGTTTTCTTGCCTCGCCTTTGGCGCTTTCCATCTACTCGTCTTTTGGGAATTTGGAACTCAGTCGTACAGCCCTGGCCAGCTCCGGCAGCCGGCTAAAAATGGCCGCACTGCGGCGCCATTGCTTGTGGTCGAATGCCGGAGAGCCGCTGATCATCTTTCCCGCCTCGATGTCTCCATGAGTGCCGCTTTGTGCTGTCACGATCACGCCGTCGCCCAGCTTGCAGTGTCCGGCAACTCCCACCTGTCCCGCCAGGAGCACGTTCTTCCCCAGCTCGGTTGACCCGGCCAAGCCAACCTGCGAGCAGAGCATGGAATTTTCCCCCACAATGCAGTTGTGAGCCACGTGCACCAGGTTGTCTATTTTTGTTCCGCGCCCGATGCGCGTTTCTCCGAGGCTGGCGCGGTCGATACAGCAGTTGGCCTGTATCTCTACGTCATCCTCCAGAACTACCTTTCCGGCTTGAGGAATCTTTTGCCATCTGCCGCCGTCATCTTTGGCAAACCCAAACCCATCCGAGCCGATCACGACTCCGTTATGCAGCAGAACATTGTGACCGATCTCTGATGATTCACGAATTGCGACATGGGAATGGGCAAAGAAGTTGTTTCCGATGGTGACGCCACGATAAATAACCACGTGCGGCAGGAGAACGCAGTTCTCTCCAATGGTCACATCAGCCTCAATCACAACGCAGGCCCCGATGGAAGCATGGGGCCCAATCCTGGCTGACGGATGGATAACGGCGCTGGGATGGACAGCAAGCGGATAAGCCGGCGCCTTATAGAAGAGTTGAGACGCGAGCAGGTAAGCATGTTGCGGGTTCTTACTGCGAAGCGTGGGTTTGCTCACTGCAGGAAACTGTTCCTCAACGATAATCGCAGAGGCCCGCGTACTTGCGGCTGAGGCCGCATATTTGGGATTGGCGATGAATGTGATTTGTCCGGGCGCGGCCTGGTCAATGGCAGCGATGCCGGTGATCTCCGCTTCCGCATTGGGCGGTTCCAGCCTTGTCCCCAGCCTGCCGGCAATTTCCTGAAGCTTCATGACGGTTCAATCCAGAAATCCAGTGACAGGAGATTGTAATGGACTTTAGGAGAGAACTCCGTGGCAAAACATTCATTCCGTGAACAACCCGACCTGGCGTGCGTCCTCAGCGCGCTTTCTGCGCGCCTGGGCGTGTCCGATGACAGCCAGCACGGTAATCTCCTCCAGCGATGACTTTGGGACAAAGATTCGCTGGATGTTTCCGCGCGTATCCGGCGGCGTGACCAGGAAACCATCGGCGCCCACCTGGTTCAGATCGTTCGGCATCATGCCTTCGAGGATATCGTTATCAGTAAACTTCAGCCGCACCCACAGACCTTCTGTGCGCGGTCGGGTGGTGAAGGTCTTGCGAGCCGGAGCGCCGGCATCGGAGAAGTCGCGCACGAAATCCACACTTTTGATCTCTGCCAGATCAATCTGAACAAGTTTGCCGGACGTATTTAACAACTCCAACTTGCGGTCAACTACAAAATTGGCCGGCGACACGTATCCGCTGAGCGAATCGCGCCCGATCTTTCTGACTATGACCTTCTTATGTGTGGAAGGCATGCGACAGTGTTGATTCTCGCATGATTTCAGCGCTGTTCGCGCTTTTGACGGTTAAAGTAGCCAAAGGGTTAACCTTTGTGATATTGTTTCCCGTTTATCATTGTCCCAGCGGGCGCCGTGTAAGTCTTGTATAAAGTGCAACTTACGGAAACCTGGCAAAATTTACCAAAAATCCGGTACTGGTCCGGAAGGGTAGTGGTGTGTAGCTAAACCGGAATGGCAGACTTTATCTACCTGATGGAAAACCGGCTTTCGCCGGATCAGCAACGTGCCTTGGCGCTGGTAACAGAGGTCGCGCGCGCTCACCAGATGAACGTCTACCTGACTGGTGGCGCGGTACGCGACATCATCTCCGGCTTCGTCATTCGCGATCTGGACTTCTCCGTCCAGGGCAACGCGCTCAAGCTGCAGAAGGATTTCGAAAAAGCGGGGGCCGTCATTGAATCTATTGACGAAACCAGCCGCACCCTCATGCTCCTGTTTCCCGGCAATGTTCGTGGCGAGGTCACCGGCACTCGATCAGAGAAATATGAAAAGCCCGGAAAAGCTCCCGAGGTGACCCCAGGGACCATCTACGACGATATGCGCCGCCGTGATTTCACGGTCAACGCCATGGCGCTGTCTTTGAATCCCGGATCGCGCGGGCTGCTGACTGACCCCTTTAACGGCATGGCTGATATTGAGGGCAAAGTCCTGCGCATTCTGCATAACTATGCTTTTTATGAAGAGCCCTCCCGGCTGATCCGGGCTACCAGGCTGTGCGCGCGGTTCCATTGGGCGCTGGAAGAGCGCACCCAGGCGCGGTACGATGCAGCCAAAGAAAACAACTACCTTGAGAACATCTCAGATCGCCCCCTGGGTCACGAGATTGAGCAGCTCGGGCACGAAGAAGATCCTATCAATGCCTTAAAGGCCCTGGAAAAAGAAGGCTGGCTGAAAGTTCTGGTTCCGCATCTTACCCTGGCCAAGGTGGATGCCTCCGGCCTTGCCCATGCTTCCAAGGTCAAGCAGCAGATGCAGGAGCTGGGCATGAATCCCGACACCAGTCCCATCGTCATGCACCTGCTGACGCGCAAGCTGGGAGGCGATGTTGCGGGAATTCAGCGGCAGATTCCCAATAAGGGGTTTGTTGAGCGCTGGCGCAATCTGGAGGACGACACCAAGGATTTCTCCAAGCAGTTGTCGGCGAGAGATCTGGCGCAGCCGTCGCAAATCTGGAAATTCCTGATTCAGAGCCGGCCGGAATCGGTGCTGTATGCCGCCATTACTTCGCGGCCGGCGGTGGTGGAGCAGAAGCTTAAGAATTTCCTGACCAAATGGCCGCTGGTGAAGCAGAAGCTGCCCTTTGCGGAGATGCCGGAGATGCGCATCACTCCCGAGCATCCTGACTACAAGAAGATCCTGGATGACGCTTTCTTCCTGCTCATGGATGGCAAGCTGCGCAGCCACAACGAGATTGTGAAATATCTCGAACCCTATAAGCCGCCGGAGCCTCCGCCGCCACCGCCTCCGGTGCGTCGCACAAGGGGGCCAAAGAAAGAAGCTGCGGCTGCGAGCGCAGCCCCGGGCGATCCAGGAGCGCAACCCAAGCGTCGTGGCCGTAAACCCAAAGCTCTACTGGCAGCCCTTGCTGCCGGCACGCCTCCTGCGCCTGCCGCCGCTCCTGTTGTGGGGAAAGAGCAGGAAACTAAAGAGCCGGAAGCCGAGGCAAGCGCTCCGCCGGCAAAGAAGCCTGCTGCCAAGCAGAAGGAGAAACCGGCGAAAAAGGAGAAAAAGCCGGCAAAGAAGGCAGCACCGAAGAAGAAGCCTGCTCCTGCGAAAAAAGCGAAGAAGCGGAAATAACAACCAGCACTACTGGCGGCTAATCCAAGCACATCATCTCGACCGCTTGCGCTTCGACGGCAGGGGGCGGAAGGGTACTGCAGCAATGTTTGTTTGCGGAGCCGGAGCTCCTCGCAGCAAGCCTTCGGTGCTCAAATCTTCATCAATGTCAGGCCAGTGAATACCGTAACCACCTCCGGCAATCTGCCAGTTCTTTCTCTCCTTTTGTGAGGCATTGAGCAGTCTGGGATACCAGGCGAGCGGCACACCGATAGTACGTCCATCTTTGAGATGGACCACGATGCTGTCACTGTTTATTCTTACGTCAGATACTCGCTCATCCGCGTGCAAAGCCAAAATACCCATTCCAAGCACTCAGATTGTAACAAGCACAGGCAAACTGCATCGCACGTAATCTTCATGTGCGAGCTGATAATCGGGGGTTTTCCACATTTCCACTGCATTGGCCGCTTATAATTGAATGATAAGCTCTCCCTCAATGTCTGAATTTGTCCATCTTCATCTGCACACTGATTATTCGCTGCTGGATGGGGCTTGCAATATCGAGAAGCTCGTCAATCGGGTGGCGAAAATAGGCCAGACAGCGGTAGCCATGACCGATCATGGCAACATCTATGGCACGGTGGAGTTTGTCGATGCCGCGCAAAAAGTGGGAATCAAGCCTATCGTGGGGTGTGAGCTCTACATCTGTAAGAAGGAGGACCATCGAGCAGCGCCGGAAGGCGACACCTACAACCACCTGCTGGTGTTGGCCGAAAATGAAGAGGGCTACAAGAACCTGATCAAGATTACCTCCGAGGCCTCTTTGCATGGCTTTTACTACAAGCCGCGAATCAGCAAGAGGTTTCTGGCTGAGCACGCGGCAGGACTAATCGGGCTTTCCGGATGTCTCGCGGGCGAGGTTGCCGAACATCTGATGGCGAACAAGTATGAAGCCGCTCGCGAGAGTGCCGCCTGTTATCGCGATATCTTCGGCAAAGACAATTTCTTTTTGGAAATTCAGGACCATCAGGGCCTGGATGAAGAACGTCGCATCCGTCCTGATCTTTTTCGGCTGGAACAAGAGACCGGCATTTCGTTGGTTGCCACCAATGACAGTCATTACCTGTGCGAAGACGACGCTCATGCGCAAGATGTGTTGATATGCGTTCAAACCGGAAAGTCGATTCACGAAACCAACCGTCTGAAGTTCCAAACCAATCACTTCTTCGTCAAGACAGCCGATGAAATGGCGCGTCTTTTCTCCGAGCGCACAGATGTGCTCACGCGCACGCTGGCCATCGCAGAGCGGTGCAATTTCAAGCTCAACAAGGTGAAAAACCCATTTCCGGAATTTCAGGTGCCCGAGGGTTACACCCTCGACAGCTACTTCGAGCACATAGCTCGCCAGGGCTTTGCCCGGCGGTGGGAGGCACTGGGTGAATTGGAATCGTCCGGCAGGCTGAAAAAATCCCGCGCTGATTACGAGCAGCGGCTCTCGCAGGAAATCGCCATCATCCAGAAGATGAATTTCTCCGGCTATTTCCTGATTGTCTGGGATTTCATTCGCTACGCCAGGGAAAATTCCATCCCTGTGGGGCCGGGACGCGGCTCGGCGGCCGGCGCACTGGTGGCCTATGCCATGGGCATCACCAATATTGATCCCTTGCAGAACGAGCTGCTTTTTGAGCGCTTCCTGAATCCGGAGCGCATATCCCTGCCTGACATTGACATTGATTTCTGCATGAACCGGCGGGGCGAGGTCATCAATTATGTCACGCAGAAATACGGCCGGGAAAACGTCGCCCAGATCATCACCTTCGGAACCATGGCGGCCAAAGCCTCCATTAAAGACGTGGGCCGCGCCATGGACATTCCCTATAGCGACGTGGACCGCATCGCCAAAATGGTTCCCACGATGCCGCTCAACATCGCCCTGGAACAGGCGCTGGAAGACTCGCCTAATCTCCAGGAAGCCTATGAGAACGAGCCGCAAGTCAAAGAGCTGATAGATACCGCTTTGAAGCTGGAAGGCCTGGTGCGAAATTCAGGAGTCCACGCCGCCGGAGTCGTGATTGCGCCTCAGCCGCTGAACGATCTGGTCCCCCTGCACAGGACAAAGAACAATGAAATCGTGACCGCCTACGATATGAAGGCGGTGGAGAAGATGGGCCTGCTGAAGATGGATTTCCTGGGGCTCACTACGCTCACCATTCTCGACGACGCACTCAAATTGATTGCCCAGCGGCAAAGCCCGATTGACCTGGACCGGGTCCCGCTCGATGACACCGAGACTTACGAAAAAGTGTTTCACACCGGGCTGACTTCCGGCATCTTCCAGTTTGAATCCGGCGGCATGACGGACGTTCTTCGCCGCTACAAGCCCACTTCCGTGGAGGACCTTACCGCCCTCAACGCGCTCTACCGCCCCGGTCCGATTCAAGGCGGCATGATTGACGATTTCATCGAGCGCAAATGGGGCCGCCGCAAAGTTGAATACGAACTGCGCGAACTGGAGCCGATCCTTAAAGAGACCCTGGGCGTCATCGTCTATCAGGAACAGGTCATGCAGATCGCCAACGTGCTGGCGGGCTTTTCCATGGGAGAAGCCGACCTGCTGCGGCGGGCCATGGGAAAGAAAGATCCCGAAGTGATGGCCAAACAGCGCGAAGGCTTCGTGCAAGGCGCTCTGAACCGCGGCTTCCCGGAAAAGAAAATCGTGCGGCTCTTCGACTTGATGGAGCAGTTTGCCGGATACGGCTTCAACAAGTCGCATTCCGCCGCCTACGCCCTGTTGGCGTACCACACCGCCTATCTCAAGACCCGTTATCCAGTAGAGTTCATGGCAGCGCTTCTTACCTCACAAACCAGCAATACCGATAACGTAGTGAAGTACATCAACGAGTGCCGGGAGATGGGCATTCCTGTGGAAGCGCCGGACATTAATGTAAGTGATTCGAATTTCACGCCCCACGAAAACGCCATCCGTTTCGGCCTAGCCGCGGTGAAGAATGTTGGGCGCACGGCGATTGACTCCATTATTGCTGCTCGCAAGCAGGTAGGACGTTTTCGTTCCATTTTTGAGTTCTGCGAAAAAGTTGACCTTCGTCTGCTGAACAAGCGGGTGATGGAGTCCCTGATCAAAAGCGGCGCGTTGGATGGCTTCGGATATCGCGCCCAGCTGATGGCGGTGCTGGACAAGGCCATGGAACGCGCTCAGAAATCTCAGCGTGACGCGGAGATGGGCCAGCACGGTCTCTTCGGCGTCTTCCAGCAGGAAGAACCATCGGCGGTGGACAATGAAAAGCTTCCTGGCGTTCCCGAATGGGATGAGCACCAGCGCCTGGCCTTCGAAAAAGAGGTGCTCGGATTTTTCATTACCGGCCATCCGCTGGAAAAGTATCGCGACAAGTTGCTGGACTTTAATGCGACGTCGGCCGAAGCCATTAGCGGCATGAAGAACGGCACCGGCCGCGATGAGATTTACACCGCCGGCGTGATTACGAATGTCCGCGTCTTAAAATCGCGCAAGGGAGACTTGTACGCCCAGGCTGCACTGGAAGATATGACCGGATCGGTGGAAGCGATTGTTTTTCCCGAAGCTTATCGGCGCCTCCAGGGGATGCTGAAACAGGAAATTCCCATGCTGGTGCGTTGCAGCGTGCGCGTGGAAGAGGGGGCAAACGTCAAGATCGCCATCAGCCAGCTCACGCCCATGGAAGAAGCCCAACCCAAATTGCCTCGGTCCATCGGCATTCGCGTCCCCCTGGATACAGCAACCTCTTCGACCGTGGATGCTCTCCATTCCGTCTTCCGCGAGCGAAAGGGTGAAGCAAAAGTATTGTTTTATGTGGAGCGCCCCGGAGACTTTATGGTGGTGATGGAAGCCGACGGATATAATGTCTGTCCTGACCGATCTTTCATTACCCGCGTCGAAGAGCTTTGTGGTCGCGGCAGCGTACGGATTGTGGACTAGCTACTAGCTTCTAACTACCAGTGAAGGCGTCAAGATTCTATGTAGCCCGATGAAGAGTCCGTGCTGACAACGGTCTGCTGGATGGGGTGTAGTCGCGTAACCGCCCCGCAGGCCTTGGTAACTTTCATACCGCGAAAGGTTTTGCCAGAAGCTAGTGGCTAGAAGCCAGGAGCTGATTTTTTTGGATCCAGCAGCGAAAGCGCAACGCCAATTGGCCGCGATGGAGCAGCAAATCGTGCAACTTGAGGCCAAGGCCGGTCAAGATCAGGAAGCCCATCTCCGGCTCAAACATCTGCAGCATCAGGTGAATTTCCTGCGCGAGCAGATCCGCGCCCACATCAATGCCTGGCACCGGACGGAACTTGCGCGCCATTCTCAGCGCCCTTTTACTCTCGATTATGTCGAGCGTATCTTTTCCGACTGGAGTGAAATCCACGGCGACCGGTCTTTCGGTGACGATCCCGCGATCATTTGCGGCCTTGCCCGCTATCACGGCACAGAAGTCATGGTCATCGGCCACCAAAAAGGACGCGATACCAAGCAGCGGGTGTTCCGTAATTTCGGCCAGGCCAATCCGGAAGGTTATCGGAAAGCGCTGCGTTGCATGAAGATGGCGGAAAAATTTGAGCGGCCGATCCTTACTTTCATTGATACTCCCGGCGCGTACCCTGGACTAGGCGCGGAAGAACGCGGCCAGGCGGAAGCTATTGCGCGAAATCTGCGTGAGATGGCGCGCATCAAAGTCCCAATCATTGCCACCATCACCGGCGAAGGCGGCAGCGGCGGGGCGCTGGCATTGGCGGTGGCGGACCGGGTTTTAATGATGGAAAACTCAGTGTACTCTGTCATCTCTCCTGAAGGCTGCGCCTCCATCATGTGGCGGGATGCCAGCAAGAAGGAAATTGCCGCGCAGGCTTTGCGCATCACCGCGCCTGACATGAAGGAACTGGGAGTGATTGATGAGATCATTGCCGAGCCGGAGGGCGGTGCACATACGGACCACGACGCTGCATCCGCGCTGCTCGATACCGTGCTTCAGCGCAATTTTGCCGATGTCAAAAGCAAAGGCGCCCCCGACCTGCTCGAAGGCCGTTACGCCAAATTTCGCCAGATGGCGCAGTTCTTCACGGAATAAAGTTTGCCTGACAACGGAACGATTATTGCGCACGCCCCCTGCCGGGTTGATCTGGCCGGCGGCACTATGGACATCTGGCCGCTTTACCTTTTTCATCCCGGCGCGGTCACGGTTAATTTCGGAGTCAGCATTCTTACGCGATGCCGCGTGGCTGCCCTTCCCGGCGCGCGCATTCATTTCAAATCGATTGACACAGCG